>JBAYTJ010000016.1:0-14994 GCA_041675665.1 Acholeplasma sp.
ATAATTCTCAAATGGATAAGTTGTGGTCTATTTTACCGATAGCTTATGCATGGATTGTTGCAATTAAGGGTGGTATGCATTTAAGGTTAATTGTTATGGCAACACTCATTACTATATGGGGTGTGAGGTTAACTATAAACTTTGCTAAAAAGGGTGCCTATTCACTTAAGTTTTGGGCAGGTGAAGAAGACTACAGGTGGATTGTTTTAAGAAGAGATCCTAAGTTAAGTAAGAAATGGAAATGGGCACTTTTTGATTTATTTTTTATTTCTATATTTCAAAATGCTTTAGTGCTTGCAATTACATTGCCACTACTAGCTGTTATGGAATCACCTGAGGCATTAAATGTATTTGATGCAATTGTTGCAGCATTCGTATTAGGCTTTATCATTTTAGAGACATTTGCTGATAGACAGCAAATGTCATTTCAAACAACCAAATATAGCTTGTTAAAGGAAAAAAAGAACTTAAAAGATTTACCAAGTCCTTATCATTTAGGGTTTAACACGCAAGGCCTATGGGGACATTCTAGACATCCAAATTACTTTGCTGAACAATCTATCTGGTTTGTTTTATATTTCTTTGCTCTTTCTGCTGGTGTTACAAGTTATATTTTCTTTAACTGGACACTTATCGGTTCTATGGTTTTAATTTTATTATTCATGGGTAGCTCCGCGTTTGCAGAAAAAATATCTTTAAGTAAGTATCCAAAGTATCAAGATTACATCAACAGCGTATCTAAATATGTGCCATTAAGAAAATATAATGGAAGCCAATGATATACTTAAGACATATTTTAATACGAACAACTAAATTAATTCTAGATGTAACAATTCGGATAGAAAGTTGACTATAATCTGGAATTACTGTATTATTCATGATGCAGATCAAAATCCCATTTGGGTTTATATGTCTTTTTGCCTTGATTGGGTAAAAAGGCATTTTTTCTATTATAATATCAATGAATCACTTGACTTGAATACACTAAGTGATTCTAATCGATTCAATCAATGAGCAAATGGTATCGGTAGTTAAGCCTAAATTGATTTAGGCACCATTTTAAAAAGGAGGCCCAAATGAGTGTATATTTTTATGGATGTATAACAATGGATGGTTACTTAGCAGACAAGAATCACAACCTAGATTGGTTGCACCAGTCTGGAACAGTTGAAGAGACTAGTTATAATGATTTTTATAAGGCTATGGATATAACAATTATGGGTAAGAAAACATTTGATGCAATCAATCAATTTGAAAATCCCGGTCAATTTTATCCTTCTACCCAAAATTATGTATTTACCCATCAAAAACATTTATCTATTGACGGGTTTCAATTTATTGAAGGTGACATTCAATCATTTGTAAAACAATTTCACAAACAAAAAAATATATGGATTGTCGGTGGAAATACGCTATTAGCGCCACTTTTAGATGACAATTTGGTTGATGTAATTATTTTGCAAATCGCCCCTGTTTTACTAGGTGATGGTATACCTTTGTTTACTCAAAAAGAAACATTAAAGAGATATCATCTATCAGAGGTCAAACAATATGGTCAGTTTGCAGAACTCATTTATGATAAAAATACGACAAAATAAGTTATAGGGTAACTCTTGCGCTTATGTAGGTTTATTGTTTATAAAGTGGTCATCTAAAACTATTGATAGAATTTCTATTGGTGCAAATATTTGTGTATAATATAAATAGATAATAAATAGGGAGCGTATGTATGATTTATGATGTGATCATAATTGGTGGTGGACCCGCCGGATTAATGGCAGCAAATATTTTTGAACAACAGAATATAAACTATTTATTACTAGAGAAAAATGAAAAACTAGGCAAGAAACTTCTTATGACTGGCGGTAGAAGATGTAATGTTACAAACCGTTATGATGTTAAAGAATTTATAGATAATTTAACGATACCCCATAAAAAGTTTTTATATGGTACACTATCTAAATTTGGACCAATGGAAGTTATTAATTTTTTCAAACAAAAAGGATTAAACCTTGTTTTAGAAAATAATTTCAAATATTTTCCTGAAACTGGTAAAAGTTCAAGTGTGCTTGAGGCATTACAGTCTAATATTAAAGCCAAACACGTTTTATGTAAACAGTCTGTCAAAGCACTTGATCAAACCGAGTACGGTTTTTTAGTTAAAACTAGTCAAAACAAGTTTCAAACAAAAAATGTAGTTGTTGCTACCGGATCAAATAGCTTTCCATCGATGGGTAGTAATGGTGATGGTCTCAATTTTGCTAAGTATTTAGGTATTTTATCCAAACCTTTTACACCAGCTGAAACAGTTGTTTATGCTAAAGAAGTTTCAGAGGATTACAGCATGCTTCAAGGCGTCTCTATTCAAGGGACTACAGTAACCATCAAAGGTACTAAAATTAAGTACCAGGGTGATTTACTATTCACGCATTTTGGATTAAGTGGCCCTGTCATTCAACATTTGTCAGAATTTATATATGATGCGTTGCTTAAAGGAAGTACATCTATATCATTTGGGTTAACAATTATCAGTAAAAAAGAACTTATCAAGATATTTGAATTAGAGAAAAATAACAATACTCAAATTTCTAAAGTACTAGAAGATTTAACTACAAAAAGATTAGCAAAAGTTATACTAGATAAACTAGGTATAGCACCTAAGAACATTAACGAAATTGCAAAGAAAGACATCCATGCAATCATTGATATGATGACGAACTTTACGGTAGCTATTGATCGCGTTGAAGATAAAGAAAGGTCATACGTCAACCGTGGTGGCATACTTACTAGTGAACTGGACCCTTCAACCATGGAATCTCTAAAAGTAAAAGGTATCTATTTTATTGGCGAGACTGTGGATATTCATGGACCGATTGGTGGCTTTAATATTACGATTGCTATGTCAACTGGCAACCAATGTGCAAAAGCAATTATAGCTGGTTTGTAAAACAAAGAAGTTTGAAAACCTGAAAGTAATTACACTGTAATGTCATTGTTTTACCAAACGACAAATGCTTAAACGCTTAAATTATGCATTTGTTTTTTTTATGAATGACGCTTAAGATAAGTTAACAAATTTTATAGGACAACTTTGTTTGACTATTAATAACACCAGGTATATAATATAGATAAATATCTATATAGAATATTATCTATATTTGGGAGGTACTATGAATAAAGAGATTGCCTTAATGTTTAAGGCACTAGCTGATGAGAACCGGTTAAAAATATTTGAGCTTTTAATTGAAGGTGAAACATGTGGGTGTACACTTATTGATAAACTACCCATTACACAGCCAACAATGTCTTATCATCTAAAATTTTTAACAGATGCTGGTATGACAACATCTGTTAAAGAAGGCGTATGGAAAAAACATCATGTTGCTATGGATAAGATTGATATGTTAATAAAGTATCTAGAAGATTTAAAAGAAATTAAGGGTCAGTGCTTAGTAGATGAGTAATGTATTTGGTTGGTTAAATGATCTATTATTAAAGATGACTTGGTTAGAAGCGTTTGTTAACTGGTTGTTTAAAGATGTTTTTGGTATGGATAGTGATACGATGCTTTATAAAGGCGCAACCTTTTTTGTTTATGATGTCATAAAGATATTTATTTTATTGTCATGTTTAATCTTTTTAGCATCTTATGTACAATCATATTTCACACCTGAAAAGACAAGAAAGATATTAAGTAAGTTTAAAGGCATATGGGCCAATATAATTGGTGCACTATTAGGAACTGTTACACCATTTTGTTCCTGCAGTTCAATACCTATATTTATTGGTTTTACTAAGGCAGGACTACCGATTGGTGTAACCTTTTCATTTTTAATTTCTTCACCACTGGTTGATTTGGCATCTGTTATATTACTTGCTAGTATTTTCAATTGGGAGATTGCGCTTGCATATGTTATTGTAGGCTTAGTGATTTCAGTATTAGGTGGAACCATTATTTCAGTATTTAAGATGGAGCGTTTTGTAGAAGATTTTGTTAAGTATGATCCCAATGATGTACCGGTTAATTTAGATGCCCTAATAGACGATCAGATGTCACGTAAAGAACGTATTAATTATGCCGCTGATCAAGTCAAACAAATTATTAAAAAAGTTTGGTTATATGTTTTAATTGGTGTTGGTATTGGTGCAGCAATTCACGGGTTTATTCCAAGGTCGTTTATAGAGGCTTTATTAGGATCAAATAATCCATTTTCTGTCATACTTGCAACTTTAGTTGGCATACCGATGTATGCAGATATCTTTGGTACATTACCAATTGCAGAAGCGCTGGTATTAAAAGGTGTCGGTATTGGTACGGTATTAGCATTTATGATGGCTGTGACTGCTTTATCACTACCATCTATCATTATGCTTAAAAAAGTTGTAAAAACAAGGCTTTTAGTGACTTTTGTGGGTGTTGTAACACTAGGTATTATTGTGATGGGCTATGTGTTTAATGCATTTGGCTATTTGTTTATGTAATTTAAATAAGGAGATTAAGTATGGAAATCAAAGTATTGGGAACAGGATGTTCAAACTGTAAGCAGTTATTAGAAAATACTAAAACAGCATGTAAAACATTAGATTTGGATGCTAATATTTTATATGTAACAGATTATGTAGAAATTGTTAAAACAGGGCTTATGCGTACACCTGGTTTAATGATTGATGGTAAAATAGTTTCAACTGGTCGCATACCAAGTAGTGCAGACATTATTAAAATGATTCAACAAAGTAAGTAATAAGTTTGTAAAGACCAGTAAAAATAGTTTAAGGGGTAAGGTCAATGATTAATCGAATTAATCTCATTTGTTTAGGTGTTAAAGATATTGACAAGTCTTTAGCGTTTTATAAGGGGCTAGGATTTCAAACAAGTTTTGATCAAGGTTCACCAATTGTCTTTTTTAACAATCAGGGCACAAAGTTAGAATTATATCCAGTTTTAAACCTAGCTAAAGATATTAACAGTGACAATCCACCAGTCATTCAAACAGGTGGTTTTAATGGTATCACACTCGCATGTAACATGAAGTCAAAAGCAGAAGTTGATCAATTGTTAAACTTGGTACACCATTTAGGTGGCGATGTTGTTAAAAAAGCAATACCTACGAGTTGGGGCGGCTATAGTGGTTACTTTAGAGATTTAGATGGTTACTATTGGGAAGTTGCTTACGGTGAAATGTGGCAGTTTGATGCACAAGATATGTTAATTATTTAGTAATCTAAATTTTTTAAGGTATCGTAATTGATATACATCATTTGTACTAAATTATGATAAAATTAAATAATAATTGTATAATATATAATGATACCTTAAAAGGTACATAAAATTTTTGTATGTTATACATGAATTTAGATTAGGATAAGTAAACGTGAAAAAAGAAACTAAAGTATCCATTATTGTAGTAGTGCTATTCTACCTACTAAATATTTTTAATACATACTTTGTAACAACGGCGGTCTTGAATCGTTATTTAATCGCGTTTAAGCGTAGCCCAATGATTGAATTAAATTCAATCATGGGAAACATTGCAGCACTAACAATACTCTTATTTATTGGACTACTCATATTTAAAACGAAAAAAAGTCGTTTATTATATATTGTTTGGATAACTTTTGGTTTAAACGTTGGTATCTTTGCTGTTGGTATATTTACCAAGTATTACCAAACAATGTTTTCTATTTATGAAATGACTTTATTTTATAATCCAGCACTGGATTTAGCAGGTTCTATTTTTGTTGAAGCGTTAAGAGAGATATTTGTATATTATCGTATTTTAGTATTTATACCTACCATTGTTATGGCAGCTATGTATTTAAAGATTAAAGCAACCCACAAGTTAGATAAAAAATCATTTGTTCAAAAAAATACATTAAAATATGGACCGATGTTGCCAGTAATGATTTTAATTATGGGCTTTATCTTATCACTAACAACACTGGGTGTTGTCAAGGTATCCATGGAAAGCAAATGGCCAATTAGTGCTGAAAGACCACTTTATGGTGTACAATCAGCTGGTCTATATAATTTCTATTTGGGTGAATTCATAGGTATTAACTTACTTGAAAAGTCAACAGATGAAGCGATAGATCATGAACTCTTTATAGAATATAACCGTAATACAGAAAACTATACAAACCTTTATGGTCAAACATATAGTCGTACCTTAGATATAGCAGATGCACCAACGGTTAATATCGATGAAGGGTTACTTCAAGGTCATACATTAAATGGCATATTTAAAGATAAAAACATCGTTGTTGTTCATATTGAAACCTTTAATCACTTTTTATTAGAAACTGATAATCCTTATTTTGATAATGATTATTACGGTAACTTAAAAGCCTTAATGAATGAGTCTTATGTCCTAGATAATTTTTATACCAATGTTGGTTTAGGTAACTCAGCAGATGCAGAGTTTTCTGTGATGACAGGGCTTTACCCAAGAGGGGATACAACCATTTACTGGAACTACAATGAAACACCTTATGTGTTTGATGCCCTACCTAAGTTATTTGATAACTATAAAAAAACATCGCTACATGCCGATGTACCAATATTTTATAATAGACAAAATGTCCATGAAAACATGTTTGAGTTTGATGAGTATATATACTATGATGCAGAAGATAAAAACCCATCGAATAAAAATGCAGTTAAGCGGTTCCCAGACCATTTAGAAAAAACTGATGAGAAGAGTCCTTGGATTAGTGATCTATCATTGCTAGACTGGACAATTATTGAAGCAGAAAAAGCTGTGGGTGCAAATAGTCAATACTTTCTATATCCAATTATGATTCAACCACATACACCATATTTATATGATCCGAATTTAGATACACCACAGTTTACATCAGATACATTAAGTATAGATCAAACAGCGCTAAAGTTCTTAAACTATGAGACTTATACCGATGCATTTTATGAGAAGTTCTTTGAGGTTGCTAAAACATTAAAAGATACAGTTTATATCTTTTATGGAGATCATGGATCAGGTATTTCTAAAGTCGATTTAGAAACTATTTTAGACCGTGAACTCACCCAACTTGAATATCGAACTGAAATGTTAAAAACAACTGCATTTATTTATGCACCAGATGACACAGATACGACATCCATGGTACCAAAAGGGTTGATAAAGGGTAGACAATCACTGGTACGTAGTCAAGTTGATTTGTATCGAACAATCGTTGAATTATTTGGTGTATCTACAAATCAATTCTATTATGGTGTGAATGCTTTATCTAATGAAAGCACCTTTACGATTGATACAAGAACATTTGATATTATTACAGATGACTTCTATTTACTATCCAAACATTTAGCAACTGATAATGAAGTCACACCTGAAAATGTGTTCTATTATGATAGAAATCAGACAACCGAGTTAGATCCATATGAAGTATATGAGTATGTTATCGTCTTTAAGAAGCGCATGGATCAAATGATTACAAATAATGTTCAACAATATTTATTAATTGATTAAAAATATACAAACTTAAATATAAGGTTTTAAAATGGGGAGGTGAAACGTTAACTATGAAAAAAATAGGATACAACACTTTGTGGGCTGCAATCATAGTTGAGATTATCATGTTACTCATCATAATCTGGACACTCATTAGCTATTGGATAAATGGCACAGTTGCTGGTGCTTTAATTGTAAACTTGTTTACAACAATAATTATCATTTTATTTGAAGCACTTGCTGTATATTTATCCAAAGAATCTAAGATATGGTTATATGTATTACTAGTTTTAGGTGTCATTACATTTATTATGGCAGTTACGAGTGGATCTTTACCTATAGCAGCAGTATTATTTATTGTAGGTAGTGCATTGATGTTAAAAGATTTTAGATCAGCAATGAATAAGCCTAGGGTTCGTAACTAATCACCGAGCATAGAAATCAGATTCATGAATTTAATAACTAATAAAAAGATGGACAATATGCAAAATTAATTTTGATGCATTGTCCATCTTTTTCATAAGCAGGTGAACAATTAGTTATAGCAATAAATAGCTTTGTTTGGATGAGGGAATTAGCGATATCTTTTTAACAAGTTAAGCATAACTTAATTTAAATCTATATACATTTTAAGCGTTTAGTATATCAAATATGCAAGTTAAGTGGCAGTTAAGTACAAACGTTATTTACATTATTTACTTTTACTTTATAATATGAGTAGGGGAGGGAAAGTCTATGGCAGAAGTAATTGACAACATTAAAGTTGGCGAGAAAATCAAAAAGTTATTAAAAGAACACAACATGACACAAGATGCTTTAGCTCAAAAATTATCAATATCTAAATCAGCTGTGTCACAAAATCTAAGGGGAAAATCAACATTTGATATTCAAAATTTGATTTTAATTGCAGAGCTATTTGATACAACATTGGATGCGCTCTTAAGTTTAAACCAAGATACATCCAATCAAGTATTTTCAGAATATCAAAAAGTAGTGTCAAAAGGTTTGGCCGCGTTTAAAGGTGTTCCACCTGAGAATCTTTCGATTAAGGCACCAGATCTATATGGTAAGGTCTTAATTGAGTACGTCATTGATAAAGATGCACTTGAAATGTTTAATTACTTGCATGAGCATCGCGTTGAAATGGTTGAAGCCTATTATCACCGTGCAAGAGATATATATTTAAAGGTCATCGAATATGGTTTAAAAAATAAAGTATTGGATATCTATAGATATATAGAAAAATATAGTCAAATACATGGTTGTTTTATCATAGATAATAAAACAACAGAAGGTATTATTTGGATATTGTTGGATCAACAAAAAAATAAAGATGTTATTAAAAATATAATAGATACAAAAGCAAACCATAAAGGGTTATTTAAATTCAAACAAAAACAGCACCGTTTACTATCTAAACGAGAACTCATAGATATTATTGCAAAATATAAGCTAGATAACGTCCTAAAAATATGGTTAGAGAATGGTGCTTTGTTAGAAGACTTTACAGATGTTGTTGAAATTATGCTTGAAAGTGGTTATGAAGCAGGAATTATTGCCTATGTAGATCATTTTGTTGATAAACCACTATCTTGGATTAAGCGTATTGTATTAGAGGTACAAAGATTATATTATGAAGTCGTACTACGCGGTTCGCTAAATTTGATACAGAAATTTGCTGATAAGAAGCTATATACAGATTTAACAGCAATCACTAAAAAAATGATAGTTGATGAAAGGCTTGCTCATGCTGGTGAACTCATAGCAAGTTATCCAGATGCCTTAAACTTTAGAGAGTTGGCACTTGAGGCTTTAAACTTAAAGCATATAACTTTTGTTGATAGTTTTATGCACCATTTAAATAAAGATGATTTAAATTATTTATTTGCTGCTGTAAAAAAGGATGAAACTGATATATTATTGTACCTATTAAAAAATGGTTCATTGGTTCAAGAAAAGTACTACAACATTGAAACATTTAATAAAGTTAATTTAATTTTAGAACGACTCATAGATGAGGGGGATAAATCATGAGTGATATTATTATAAACAATTTAGAAATTATATTTACACTGGCATTTGTACTTATCATCTTATTGGTTATTGTGGCTATATGGCGTATTGGGGCACTATTTAAGTTTTTTAGCCAAACAAAGTTTCATATTGTACCAACAGCAACAACCGATCCGATAACTAAAAAAAGAACATTTCAACTAAATGTCTATAATAGACATATGAATGATCTAAGGATATCTAGTTTAGGATATGTCTATCAAAAAAACAATATTGACTTTTATAACAAGTATTTGGAAGATCACGGTTTAAAGCCAACCGATAAACTCATTGTTTTATCTAGAGATTTTGTAACCTTCAAATTAGCACACTCAGATTTAAAGCATTTAATTAGTGACATTAATAAAGGCAAACTTAAGATTAAGCAGATTTATGCGTATGTTACAGATACACAGGGTATTACAAGCATTGTTAAAGCAACAGAAACTAAAAAAGTTATACAACAAATCATTAATGACGAAAAAAAAGAGATGAAACGAAGTATTAAAGCATCAAAAATAGCTGATCAAAATGCATTAAATCAAATAAATAAACAAAAACGTTTAGAAAAGAAACTTTTAAGGAAAGAAAAACGAGCAAAATTCTTTTTCAAACTTAAAAATATATTTAGAAAGAAAAGTAAGTGATATAGCGCATATATTAAGTTTAGGCTTGAGTCATTGTTCACCAATAAATCATCTATATAATAAGCGTTCGATGTTTTTTATACAATATTTGATGTATAATTAAACTATAATGATAGTTTTTTAAATAGAAAGGAGAACTAAAATTATGAAAAAAATTACAATGATACTTTTAGTATTTATGTTAACTTTATTAGTAGGGTGTACAACACCTGAAGATAGACTACCAGAACTTAATGAAGATGATAAAGTCGAGATGACTGCAACAGAAAAAGCAGAATTCCTACAAACCGTTGCTCAATTAACCACTGAGGATACCAATAATTTCAGGTTAGATACGTTTTTAGATTTAGAATTTGCGATGACATCTGAATTAGAATTTAGCTTTGAAGACTTGTCAACTGTTAATGATATGACAATGACCTTTAGTGCAGATTTTGATATGACAAACTATATTGAAATTGGTGAATCAGCCGAAGATACATACATGTATTCTAGATTTAACGCGTTTGAACTTAACATGTTAAATGATGTCTATATGTCTTCAACAAATGGTGAAGAAACAACAACTGAAGATGTAGTTCAAACTGTTGACTTCTCACTATCTGACACATACTTTTTAGCAAGAAACGATTACGCATATTACCACCTAAATGGTTCTGCAAGTGTTGAAGTAAAAGTAGATAATCAAGTTGATCAAGATCTATCAACAGCCCAAACCTTTACAAATCTTAAAGAAAAGACCTTAGAAGAAAGAATTACTCAAGAAATGTATTTAGAATTAATGGCATCGATGGTTGAACTCCAAGAGATGTTAAGGGTTGATTTTGATGCAGAAATGACAGAAGCTGAAAAAGATGACATGCTAGATATGTTAGATACACATGTGAGTATCTATTCAAATGGTAATGAACATACGATACAATTCTTAGTAAATACTCAAATGATTGATGATGTAATTAATCAATTATTTGAATCAATTGAAACAGAATTAGGTGAATTTAGTGATATGGAAAACTTTGATACCGTTAAAACATCTATTATTGCAGCATTTAAATCATTTAATTTTGATTTTAGGATTATACTGGATGGAGAACTTGAAGGTGCTAAAACGCTCAGCCGTATAGAAATGTTAATCACAGGAGAATTCAGTGGATTTTCATTAAACATGGCAGAGGTAGATGAAAATTCAATACCAATGATTATAGAAATGACTGTGAAACTTAATAGACTAGGCTTCACTTTAGACTTTAATGCAGATGATTTAACGCTACCAACAGAAAGTGAGTTAGCAGAATTTGCTTTAGTAGATACACCATCCTTTGGTGATGTATTCGATGGTATGTTTCAATAATTAGTCAGTTTATATATAAAGCCCATAACCGTTTGGATATGGGCTTTATCTTTATGATTGATTAAAGGACTAAATTATGATAACATGACATCAATAATTTAAAAGGGAAGTGAACGTAAAAATGTCTAAAACAATCGTACCTAAAAACTACCAATCCAAACTAAATTTATACGATACACAAACCGCAATTGGTTTCATTAAAAATGTCTTTCAACATAATCTTGGGTTGGAACTTAATTTAAAACGTGTCACAGCACCTTTATTTGTTTTAACAGAAACTGGTATAAACGATGGTTTAAATGGCGAAAATCCAGTTAGCTTTATGGTTCCCAGTTTAAATAAACAAGCAGAAATTGTTCACTCACTTGCTAAATGGAAACGCATGGCATTGTATCAAAATGATTTTTACATTGGTAATGGCTTATATACAGATATGAATGCAGTCAGAAAAGAAGAAGTATTAGACAATCTTCATTCTATATATGTTGATCAATGGGACTGGGAAAAAGTCATTGAAAACAAAGACAGAAATATAGAATTTTTAAAAGAGACAGTACGTAGTATTGTTGGGGCAATTTCTAATACATCAAATGCGATTGCTTTAAAGTATCCGAATATCACCTATCAAGCGCCTAAAGATGTATTTTTTATAGATAGCCAAGCTTTAGAACACCTATACCCTAATTTAGAACCTAAAGATAGAGAACACCAAATTGTAAAAGATAAAAAGATTGTCTTTGTTATGCGTATTGGACACACCTTAAAATCAGGTGTAGCACATGATTTACGTGCACCAGATTATGATGACTGGACACTAAATGGGGACTTACTTTATTATCATGAAGTGCTGGATATGGCAATCGAAGTATCAAGCATGGGTATTCGAGTTAATAAAGATAGCTTATTAAAACAACTAAACATTAAGAATAGATTAGAAGACTTAAAATATCCGTATCATCAAATGATCCAAAACGACATTTTGCCACTAACAATTGGTGGTGGTATTGGCCAGTCTAGATTATGTATGATACTCCTTGAAAAAGCACATATTGGTGAGGTTCAAGCATCCATTTGGGATAATGAAACATATGAAGCTTGTAAAGATAAAATTATATTACTATAAGATAAAAGGCATGCCAAGTGGCATGCCTTTTATGAATTCATCTGTTTAATCTTTAGGTTGGGTGAGTGCTGTAAATAGATACATAAAACCCGTCAGTGTAAATAATGATACATAAATACCAAATAATACTGGATGTACATTAATCTCACCTAAATTAAGTAACATAAATAATATAAACATTAATAGGGGTACTATAAAGAGAAGAGACATCTTTAAAGAAGTTGACTTTTCATATGTAGACACTTTATATTGATATATTGTAATGATTGTTAACGCTGTCTGGTAAACAGACCAATATATATAGCTTTCAAAGCCTAGATAGTTGTTTGTTTGGGTTAAAAATACACCAAAACAAACCATGAATAAAACAAATAAACCTGATGAAAAAAGCGCACTTATTAAATATAGTTTTTTTGGTTTCATAAGTATCCTCCCAAATCCTTATGATAAATCAGATATACTTGTTGATTAAAAACACCAAGACATACATGTGTGTCTTGGTGTCTTTTAGTTTATATTAAAGTAATCCATAAATAAAGTAATGTGACTTCTAAAGAGTGATTCGTAATTTGTTAAGAAGCCGTCTGGTTCTTCTAATAGGTATTTTTCATAGAAATGATAGACAAAGAATGAATGATACATTTTAGCTGCAAGCATTGGATCTGCTTGTTTCATTTGGCCTTTACGCATTAATGTTTGAAAGTAGTAACTAAAACTTGTACGTGGTTTTTGAATGAACTCCACATGTAGTAAGTTTTTGAGTCTTGGTATTTCAAATTCTAATGGAATTAATAACTTAGTTAATTTATTAATTCTAGGTAATTCAAAGAAGTTGTTTGTTTCTATAGATAAATTCACAAAAAATGCTCTAGGTGATAAGTCTAGACGTTTATAAAGCGGATAGACATGATTGGATAATTCTGTCATTAATTCATGTGCGATTTCCATTAAGATGTCTTCTTTGGACTTATAATGATTATAAATCGAAGATGCACGTATACCAACACTTTTAGCTAAATCGCGCATACCTAAGTTGTGGTAACCATTTTTAGCAAAAAGTTCGATTGCATTGGCATAGATTTTTTCTTTTGTTGTCATATAAATCCCCTTTCACGAACATTGTTTCACTTTAATTCTAACCACTGTTAGTGATTTTGTCAATTGAATTGGCTGGTACACGCATTATTTGTTAACATTTTTTATATAATTTTAATCAAAATATGATATGATAGTAACAATTTTACAAGAGAGGTAAGCAAAATGAAGAAAATAATTAGTTTAAGCTTGATGTTTTTATCTATTCTATTATTAGTTGCGTGTACACCAAATAGTCAAACAGATACGTACACAGTGACTTTTGATTCAAAAGGTGGCAGTCAAGTCGAAGCGGTAGAAGTCAAAAATGGCGAATTTTTGAATGAACCAGATGAACCAACATATGAAGGCTATATCTTTATGTATTGGTATTTATTAGATGAAAGTGATGAATTTGGTTTTGATACACCAATTACATCCGATTTAACTTTAAATGCACTTTGGGAGGCAGAAGCTGATCCTGTTGATGTTGATGCAATTAAAGATAAGATTGATGAAGACTATGAGGCAGTACTTGCACAGTTTGTTTTAGGTGATTATGAGTTATCTATGTTAAGTAGAGGTCCAATTCATAATTCTGTAGTTACTTGGTCAACATCTAACAAGTATGTGTCTACAAACGGTATCGTTTTACCACTAGTTGGTGATGATGCAGATGAAAGCGCAGAAGTTAATGCACGCTTTAGATTAGAAGGTGTAAGTGTTGACTACACATTTGATGTTGGATTAAATAGTCCATCAGAGGTGGTGTTAGCAGAAAAACGCACTGTACCGTTTTACAATCTAACAGATGAGTATGAAGTAGCTGATAGTGAAATCGAACTTTTATTTGAAGCTGGTGGCAGTGTACCTTATGTACGTGTCGTTGATTTCTTTGGTCTATTAGACGGATTTATTGATCCTGAAGTAGATATTACATTTACAACAGACGAGACATCACTATTTATGCAATATTTCTATTATGATGCAGATGAAGATCATGAATATGATTTAAATGTAACGATTGATACTGTAATGAATACCTTGGTTGCACCAGATCCTGGTTTTTATTGGGCTTATGTATACTCAACAGCAACCAACTTTGGTAGAAACATTAATTATGATAGAGAAAATCCAAATGCTTATTATAAAGAAGGTGTTGATGTTATATATGATTTAGGTCAGTATAATATGGACGCTGTAATGTATGAGGATGATGTTGTACTACCTTATTATGTAGCGAATCAATTATTCGCAGGATCTAGTTACTATAATGTG
>JBAYTJ010000017.1:0-13736 GCA_041675665.1 Acholeplasma sp.
CACTATCAGCAAGTTTATCTGCAATTTCAACAATACCTTGATCAAAAAATTGTGCTTCATCAATAATAACTGCCTCAACAGAATCATCTAAATATTTTAGGATGTCCTTTGAGCTTTCGACCAATATTGCACCTTCTGTCAATAGACTGTGAGATACAAGCTCTGGCTTTGTACTATATCTGTTATCAATTGATGGCTTAAACACCAAATAGTTTTGTTTTGCATATTTAAGTCGCTTTGCTCTACGGATCAGTTCTTCTGTTTTACCGGCAAACATTGGCCCGCAAACAACTTCAATAAATCCATTACGATATGAATGATACATAACTTTACCCCACTTAATAACATTATAACAAAAAGCGAGATGCAATCTCGCTATAATGATTATTCTTTTTTAGATTTTTCTAAACGCTTGTTAAATTTATCCACTTGACCAGCTTGAGCAATGAAGGTTTGTTCCCCTGTGTAGAATGGGTGCGTTTCAGATGTAACTTCTAAACGGACGACCGGATAGGTTTTACCATCTTTTTCGTAAACTTCAGTGTCTTTAGTATTTACAGATGATTCAATTAAAAATTGTTTTTTAGTTTGAGCATCTTCAAAGATTACTAGTCTTGTTTTTGGATGAATATTTGCTTTCATAGATT
Organism: Acholeplasma sp.; assembly: GCA_041675665.1. Classification (GTDB taxonomy): domain Bacteria; phylum Bacillota_I; class Bacilli_A; order Acholeplasmatales; family Acholeplasmataceae; genus Acholeplasma. Next base: position 648 of record JBAYTJ010000017.1, read on the forward strand.
TCTCCTTCCGCCATGAGATATTTTCTACTCATAGTAAGTTTCGCAATAGATATTATATCATTTATTTAAAGTAATGCAACACCATAATTTCACAAATATATTATAGTGTTTGTTGGTATCTGTTTGGGTTAAAGGTCTTAAAAAACCTTTGTGCAATGAGCCCAATGAATATACCTGCCGGTACACTTATTAATAACATCAATGGTAAATATAATATAAGTAGTTCTGTTTCTAGTAAATACATTCCTACTATAACTTGTCCCAGTGTGTGCGTAATCGCACCTAAAACAGAAACTGTAACTAAGTGTATTTTTAACCACTGTTTTAAAATACCCATTGTTAGTATCGATAAAACTGCCCCACCTAGTCCCATCCAAAATGGAATGGTAAATGATCTAGATAATAACCCAACCAAGAATACTCTTAATATTGTAACAAGTGAAGCAGATCTAAATCCATACATATATAATACAATGACAGTGACGATATTAGCAAACCCAATTTTAGCACCAGGTACCGGAATGACATTAATCGATATTTCAATAACGTTTAAAACAATTGCGACAGCAACCAACATCGATAGTGTTGTAATTTTTCTTAAATCTTTCATACGACACCATCAATTCCATCGTCATCAGCAGCCTTGAAAACGATAAACACTTTACTTGGTAATGAGATGGCTGGTAGACCTGTGCCATCATACCAATTACGTCTGACGCCAATTTGTCTTGGCGTCTCATCTTTTTGAATACGGATTGCTTTTTTATCCCAATCAATTTCAATATATACTTTTGTTTGTTCACCATCATGAACATATGCACCTAATATAATAAATGCAACATCGCCACCTTCACCTTCAACCGGTGTTGTTTGTTGAGGATAGTTTATATCCACTGACTGTGGATATAAAACAAAACTGTCATCTTCAAAATTAATTTCAATGACAATATCATTATCTTGGTACACATATGCAATGCTACCTGATTCTGGTCCAAAATAAGTCACCCAAATATAAAATGCAGATATAACAAGTACGATAACACCAATAATTACATAGTCTTTTAACTTCATTTAAATCACCTAAGTAATCTCTCTAAAGTTATCAGACTGATTATATGATTTATATGTATCATTAAATAAATATGTATAAACTTCAAAATCATGTGTTTGTATGAATGCTTCTAAAACTTCTGGTGGCATACTAAATAATGCTGTAGATAGCCCATCATTTAACCCTGCATCACTACCTACAATAGACAATGTTAAGTAATAGTTTTCAGGACGTTTTGTTTTAGGTGAAATAATGTGGTGATACATCACATCTTCACTAACAATATATTGATTATAACTACCAGAAGTTGTGAAGTTATAGTTTTTAGACGTATAGATACCATAATTCTTTGGTCGGTGCCCAATTAAATGTTGATTATCAATCACATCTTGTGGGTTAATTAAGCCTGTTCTATAACTGCCATCTTCAGTTCTAGTGTTGCCTTCACCATATAACATGGATGAACCTCCACCACTAATTAAGTATGTACTAAATCCTTTTTCTTTAAAATAGTTAGCTGCCTTTTGTGTGACATAACCTTTGGCTAGTGCACCTAAATCGATTTTTGCACCATACTTTAATGTAACGTAGTATTTACCTTCTGCTGTACTTAAAGTAACGGCATCTTCAATGACATCAATGTCTGCAACTTTGCCTAATGCAAAATCAATAACTTCTTTAGGAACAACTTCTCCGGGGTAATCATATTCATCAATAATATTTTTCCATACATCAACAATTTTACCAATTGACATATCAAAGTATCCATCTGTCAAATCATAAAGTTCAATACCAACCAATAATAGATCATATAATTCTTTATCAATCTCAACGGTTTGATCAGACTTTTTTAGTTCTACTAATTGGTTAATATAATAAATACCAACGACATTATCATAACCTCTATAGTTATCCGTTAATTTATGATAACGCTCAAACATATCTTTAATATACGCATTGGTTGATTCCCACTGATCTTGTGGTGTTAATACATGACCACCGATAAATGTATCCATGGATGATATGGCAATCGAATGCTCAACATAGACGGGTGAACATGCAGAAAAAAGAACGCTAAAAAATATTAAGTTTACAACTGACCATATTTTTTTCATGTTCTTTTTCCTTTTAAATTTTAAAATAATCCCGATAATCCACTAAATACAAGTGCTATCAACCCTAAGATTATTAACAAGATTGGTAAACCTTTAAACGACTTAATTAAAGGATTTACACGCATACGCGATTGAATCATCGTTAGTAGGACAGAAAGTCCTATAAAACCTAATAGTGAACCGATAACTTGAATGAATGCCTGATCAAAACTCAAAGCTGTCAGACCAAAGAATCCAACAATGATCACCACAGAGTGGATACCAAATAATTGATCTGTCGGTAAATTAAACTTTGTCTTGTTTGCTACAAGCACATATAATTCATTGATACCAATCATCAATACAGCAAGTACTAAAATATTTAAGTATGCTGCACCAAGTGGTTCTAATACAAATTGTAATATAACAAAATCAAGCATAAATATAACTATAGCAAGCACGCTAATCAAACTTGTTTTAACAAGTACTGGCTTGATACGTATTTCTTTGTTTAAACTAGCTTCTAACCCTACACCCTGTAGGATAACATTTGAAAGAATTGCTGCTCCAAGCAGGCTTGCAAATAAACTAAATAGCATCGTTTGCATCCTCCTTAACAAAAGTAATCGCATTTAATGCTGCAAATATAAACCCAACTAAAATAAATCCACCAGAGCCTTCTTTGAGTATCGCTATACCAAAGTCTGCATTAAATATTTGTACAGTATCCATGCCAAATGCAAGCAGTGTAATTGATCCTGTACCTAAAAACTCTCTTAATAGTCCAATAAGTACTAAGACAACAAACCCAACCAACATCATAAATATATGATCAAACGTTTTTTGTTTGTCTATTGCCTCAGATTTTAATTGTGGTATTGTAAATAATATTAAAGCAAGATAAATACCCATAAACTGATTTAAGGTGAAATATGTATTCAGTATTGTCATCATTACTGTAATAATCATAGCAGCTAAAACAATATATGTATACATACGCATTCTACCTTCACTAAACTTATCAATTGCCATACCTGCAAAATAGATAACTACTGCAAGTAATAGATACACCAAACCCATAAAAAGAGCAGTTTCTAATGTATTTGCTAAATACACTAAAGGTAATATACTTAATAAAATATAAGGTTTTAAATTGTTTCTATTCATATTAAGCCACCCCCTGTATATCTTGTAGTAAACGATTAACTAAGTACTGTGAACCATCTGAGTTTGCAGTTGGTCCAGTTGTTGAATCCGGCATTGGATCATTAATATTCAATCCAATAACACCACTTAAGAAGTTATTAGTTGCTGTATAGAAGCTACCACCAGAATGTTGATATACTGATTCTGGTATGAGTGTATGTGTTATTTCACCACTACTGTCTACTGCAATATAAATTGTTATTTCACCTTCAGATGTACTTGTAAAGTCATAATATGTACCACTGCCAGTTGCTTTATAAACTGTATACTCTACACCATCTACACGAACATCATATGCGGTAACATTATCGTTTTCTGTTTCATCATTTAATTCATAGTTACTATTAAATAATGTTTCAATATAATCTTCTGCAACCCCTACATGGAATACAACTGCTTGACTGACTGCACTCTTAATGATTGATCTTGAAACAATGATTGTTGTTGCACCTGCTGCACCATCAATAAATTGTACGTTCTCATAATAAAGTCCATTATAGTTTTTAAGCAAGTACTCGCGTACAAGTGGGAAGTAGCTAGAGGATGTATCATCTTTAGGATTTACAAATTTGTCTCTAGCATATACATTACCATCTAAGTCAATACCTACATATAATTCTAAATAAAAGTATGTATGATCTACACGTACGGTATAAAGATCAGCGATCTTAGTACCGTCTAGTGTTGTGACTTCTGCTTGAGCAAATATTTGATTAAACTCAGGGTCAATAACTGGTCTTTCATTCACTACATTAACATTTTGGCCAAACATTTTATCTACTGTAGATGTTGGGAATAAATAATCAAAACTAAGCGCTATAACACTTAGTAACAACATTAAACCAAACATTAAAACCAGTACTAAATTTTCTTTTTTCATGAGACGTGTACCCCCTGAATAATTAACATCATATCTTCTATTAAGTTTCTTGAGTTGTGTGCTGAACCATCAACTGATGCACCAGTTTGACCGTCTGTAACATCGCTTAAATTCATACCTACAAAACTTTCTGCAAAGACAAGTGCACTTGCCATAAAGTTACCTTTTGTATGGTTATATAATTCTACTGGTAATAAGATACCAATAATTTCATTATCATTATCAAGTGCTACAACAAGCGTAATAGATTTTTCTTCAATAGAATCTGTTTGATAAATACCTGATTTTGTAACAGTGTAGACAACACCTTGTCCTTCAATGGTTTCTTTAATCATTGAAGCACCAGCTTCACTGATGTTTTCTGTACTTGATATAACATAGTCTTCACCATAAAACTCTGCATATGGCAAGACAACTTCAAATTTATCTGTACTGTCATGATGTAATCCAACCATAGACATTAAATGTGATAAATCATTTTTTGATATGGATGTTGCACCTGCTGCACCATCAAATATATCTGCATTTAACTTGTTTAAAGGATAGGTTTGTAACATATTTTGAGTTTGTGTCTGATACATTGTTTGATTCATTTCTATAAACTCTGCGGTTTGAATAATATCTTTAACGTCCACACTAATACGAACCTTCATATTACCAAATGAATTGACAATATTTGCCTCATATAGATAACCTAATGGTTCTTCATCTTTAAGTATGCGTACAGATCTTAAGATTTCAACACCTTCAATTGTTTCTAAATTATTTGTTTCAAACTCTGTAACTCCTGCAAAATAGTTTTCTAACAAACTTAATGTCGCTTTATTTTCACGTTCTACTTTAATCGGATTAAATACCATATGTGTTCCAATAACCAGTAATACACTCGCTAGTAAGACAATTGATAATGTCATTAAACTTTTAACTTTTGTTGTCATATTGCATAACCTCCTAAAATTACAAAGGTTAGCACGGTAAGTAAAATAAACACTGCACTATAGCCAAAGTAAAATTTCTTTGTAAAAAGGTTTGTTGCCCACATTGGATAATCTAATAGCGGAACCAATAAGTTACCGAATAATAGTGCAAATGCAACCCCTTCAGGTAGGCTACCAAAGATACGTATAAAAAATATAAGTGCACCGATAATGAGTCCAAACCACCAACGTCCTGGTCTTGTAACTGGTGATGTCGCTGGATCTGTGATCATAAAGGTTAGTCCAAATAGTAAGCCCCCAGATAATACTTGGAATATAACATATTCAAATACAAGTGTTGGATGTAATACAAAACCTGCAACAGTCGCAAGTGCTGTAAAGATTAGTAAACCAGATAATACTGGTCTATAATCAATACTCTTTCTTATGAGTAAATATACTAAACCAAATAAAATAGCTAATGAATTGATTTCGCCTAATGAACCTGGAATATTACCGACAAGTAAGTCAATTAATGAATAACTGTTTAATACATTAGGAAACCCAGTAGATAGTGCTGTTGCACCTGCAGCAGCATCAATAAAGCCATAAGAACCACTAAAAAATGATGTGAATGCTAGTGCGATAAATACACGCCCTAAAGCTGCCGGATTAAATATATTAAAGCCTAATCCACCAAAAATCATTTTACCTAATGCTGCACCAAATAGTGCCCCCATAACAACGACATATAAGTGAAGTTGGTCTGGTAAAATCATTGCATATATTACAGCAGATACGGCTGGAGCACTAAAATTATTGATAGAATATTTCTTGAATTTATTCTTAATTTTGTCAGAAAAATTATAACCATCTACACGTGTTACACTTAGAAAGTAAAGTGCTTCAACGCCAACAAATATAATTAAACTGATTAATATTCTTGATAATGCATCAATACCAAATCTGTAGATTGAAAAGAATACTACAGGGGTTAATGCAATCAAGACATCAAACATCATACGCTTGGTTGACGTATCTTTACGTATATATGGTGATGTTTGGCTGATAACTGTCATATTTTGCATAATTAACCTCTTAAGATGCGTTTACCTTCACGCATGTAATCTGTTAAATGAATCTTGGATGGACATACAAAAGCGCATAATCCACACTCGATACATTTGTTCACTGATAAAGCTTTTAAGAAATCTTTATCGTTTGCTTTAACGGCATTCATAATTTGTACTGGTTGAATATCCACAGGACACGAATAAACACAACTTGCACAATGTATACACGGATCTTCATTTAAGAATAATGAATTTTGTACAATCAACGATGTTGCTGTGTGGGTTGTAACTATATCATCATTATCGACATTTGATCCCATCATCGGTCCACCCATAATAAGTGTTTTAGGTACTGACTTATCAACATAACCACCACCGATTTCAATTAAACGTTGAATCGATGTACCAATTCTTGCTTTAAACGACTTATTAACAACACCATCACCAGATATAACAAAATATCTTTCTAAAACCGGTAAACTGAATTTAACGGCATGATATAGTGATTGAAGTGTTGATACGTTAAATGGAATAATACCATAGTCTGCTGGTAGTTTAAATTGTGGCACTTTAAGTCCTGTCGCAGACTCAATAGCTTCTAATTCCCAGCCTTGGGGATAATGATTGCCTACTGGTACCACTTTAATATCATAATTTGTGTATGAATTTAATGAAAATCTAAGTCTTTCAACAAGTTCAACATATTTTTTCTTAACTGCAATAATACCTTTAGGTGCACCAACAGCTTTCATCGCGTAAATTAAACCGTGAATTAACTCTTCAGGATGTTCCATCATAACTTCATAATCTGAAATTAATTTAGGTTCACACTCAACACCATTTGCTAAAATAATGTCAATCTTATTTTTGGTGTTTAGTTTAATATAAGTTGGGAACCCTGAACCACCTAAACCTACCAAACCAGCTTCTCTTGCAATATCTACATAATCTTGTTTGGTTAATTTTTCTATGTCTTCATCACTTCTGGATTGAATAGACTCATGTAACTCATATTTAAAATCATTTTTTACAATCATACAGTTAACACGTTTGCCAGATGCATCATACTTCATTTCATGTCCAACAACTTCACCGCTGACGGTTGCATGAATCGGTTGTTCAAAAAATGCACCCTTTCTTGTACCAATGACTTCTCCAACTTTAACAAACTGTCCGAAAACAACACATGTTTCCCCTTCAGGACAGCGTTGACTCGTCATTGGATAATATAAATATGGTGCCTCCAAGTGATGGATTAATGGTAACTTTTTTAAAACATCTTTACCATCTGGTATAAATCTTGTTTTTGTGATCAAAGAAAATCACTCCTTTTCATTTAACTTCATTCATAAGTTGTATGACTTCTAATTTTACTTTATTAATAATATCTTCATTATCCACATTAGATAACACTTCATGTATCATATGTGCTATTTGAATAAATTCTTTTTCCTTAAAACCTTTTGTTGTCATTGCAGGTGCACCAAGGCGAATACCTGATGTCAACATTGGTTTTTCAGTATCAAATGGTAATTGATTTTTATTAATTGTTATATTTGCTTTATAAAGTGTGTCTTCTGCAAGTTTACCTGTAATACCAAGTTTTGATTTCACATCTATTAAAACCAAATGATTATCCGTACCACCTGACATTAAATTATAGCCTAGTGATTTAAAGGTCTCTGCGAGTGCTTTAGCATTTTTAATGACTTGCGCCTGATACGCCTTAAACGATGGTTCTAGCGCCTCTTTAAAGGCTACGGCTTTAGCTGCTATAACATGCATAAGCGGTCCACCTTGTTGCCCTGGAAATACAGCTCGGTCTATCTTTTTTGCGAGTGTTGGATCGTTGGTCAGTATAATACCACCACGTGGTCCTCTTAAGGTTTTATGCGTGGTTGATGTCACAACATCTGCAAAAGGTAATGGTGATGGGTGAAGTCCCGCTGCAACCAGTCCAGCAATATGTGCCATATCAACAAATAGATAAGCGCCAACTGTATCTGCAATTTCTCTAAATTTCTTAAAGTCTATGACGCGTGGGTATGCACTAGCTCCAGCAATAATCATTTTAGGTTTAACTTCAAGTGCTATTTTTAAAACTTCAGCATAATCAATATGCTCATCTTTTACACTTACACCATAAGCATGCGCTTCATAGTAATGTCCGGAAAAAGACAACTTATAACCATGTGTTAAGTGTCCACCTGCATTTAAATCCATACCAAGAATTCTATCACCCGGTTGAATCAGTGCATGATAAACTGCCGCATTAGCTTGTGAACCAGAATGTGGTTGTACATTAACAAACTTTGCATCAAATAGTTTCTTTAGTCTTTCTTGAGCAAGTATTTCAACTTCATCAACAAATTCACACCCACCATAATATCTCTTGTTTGGATACCCCTCGGCATACTTATTAGTTAAGATTGATCCTTGAGCTTCTAAGATTGCATCAGATACAAAGTTTTCTGATGCGATAAGCTCAATGTGCGCTTTTTGTCTTTGGGTTTCTTTTTTTATAGATTCAAATAATTCTGGATCGTAATTTTTTAATGACATGATTCTACCTCATCTTCAAACATCTTTTGTTCTATTTTACCATGTATAAATACATTTATACATTAGAATGTCAAACACATATCAAATTAAAAAAAAACGTATAGTTCATCTATTACGTCTATTTTATAAATTTCACAGAGTAATTGCAATCAAACCTATAATTGATAACGCTTTCACTTAATTTGTGTTATTTTTTATAAATTTCGTCTTAGCTTTATGAATTTAATAAATATTTCAAATGCTAATTTCATCAAAATTCAACGCTCAAAGATATGTAATTTCCAACAAATTCGGCACTATCAAAACCTATACTTTAAACCGATTAATAGCAATTCTATTCAATTTTAACTAGTTCTTTATTTATATTAAATATATTGATTTTAAGTTTCATTTACCAGCTGCGCTTACTTTAGTCAAAACCCCCACATATAAAGTTCCAAAATTGTCTTGGGATAACTTAATATGTGGGGGTCTTGATATTTCGATTATTCGTTTTCGCTTACAACGTTATGAAATACTTCTTTTATATCATCTAGTTCATTTAATCCTTCAATTAATCTGTCAAATTTAGCTAATTCTTCAGGATCTTGAATTTGTATGGTTTGCATCGGAATGAACATAATTGCATCTTCCTTAGGCTCTAAACCATTGTCTTTTAAAACGTCAATCACCCGACCATAATCTACAGGTTCTGCATAAATTGTAACCATACCATCTTCTGCTTCATAATCTGTAATATCTATATCATTTTCTAATAAAATTTCTAATAGTTTATTTTCAGTTGCTTCAACCTCAAAGACTGCTTTATGATTAAACTGATGTAATACTGAACCAGATACACCTAACTTACCATATGCTTTGTTAAAAAGTTTCCTAATATCAGAGATTGTTCTATTGGTATTATCCGTTAAACAATCGATGATGATTAGACTGTTTTCAGGTCCAAATCCTTCATATCTAATTTCTGTGTAGTTTTCATCACTACCACCTTTAGCTTTATCAATTGCACGTTTAATAATATCAGCAGTAACCTGCTCTTTTTTTGCACGTTCAATGACTCTTTTTAACGCTTGGTTAGTTTCAGGGTCTGGTGTACCCGCTTTAGCCGCCATATAGATTTCTCTACCAAATCTAGCATATACCTTAGATTTTGCTGCAGCTGTTTTTGCCATTGATGCTTTTCTTACTTCAAATGCTCTACCCATACTAATTACTTCGCTTTCTTATTTGTAAATACTTCGTCATAATTAATCATAGATTCTTTTACGACTTTAATTGCCTCTTCTCTTGATTCAATATCAAGAATATACGTCTTTTTACCTTCTAAGGATTTATACACTTCAAAAAAGTGGGAAATCTCAGAAAGTAGATGATGCGGTAATCCCTTTAAATCTTTATACTGTGTCATTGATGGGTCACCATAAGGGATTGCGATAATTTTTTCATCAACCTCATCACTATCAATCATCTTTATAACACCAATTGGATATACTTCTACCAAAGACATTGGTTCAATGTCTTCTTGACAAAGCACTAAAACATCCAGTGGGTCATTATCTCCTGCATACGTTCTTGGAATAAATCCATAGTTTGCTGGATAATGTGCCGATGTGTATAATACTCTATCTAATATAATCATCCCTGTTTCTTTGTCAAGTTCGTATTTTTTTTTACTACCTTTAGTAATCTCTATACAAACAATAAAACGCTCCGGTGTTATGCGGGATGGATTTATGTCATGCCATATATTCATAAAATTCACCTTTTTCCTCTATTAGCAAATCCATTGTATCACTAAATCGAGTTTATTTCTATCTTTAGAACATATTATTATATGTTAAAAGTTCACATTTTAAAACTCATATGACTATAAATTAAAAGGTGCAACACAATTTGCACCTTTTAATTTATCCTTTATTCATTTCTATAATCTGATTTTGCCCAGCTTTGAGTTGGTGTAAAGAAACCATGATGTTGATCCCATGTACTCATACCAGGTACAACAGTTACTAAGTCAATTGATTTAGACACGCCATCAATTTCTACTGTGATTGTATACATAACTTCTGTTGTTACATCTGGAAATCTTATAATACGTCCCGTACTTGATACGAGATCTGATTCTGATGATATTGTGATGAGTGCATCACTATAATTTACTAATATTTCACGTTCAATCTCAACATACTCCATGAAACGATCAAAGTACCATGTACCATTATAAACGGTATTATGTAAGGTATATGGATCGCCCTTACCATCTGTCGTATTATGTGTAATGACACGGTGATTTGGTAGGTCATATTGTTCTAGTAAATGGGCTACAAGTTTGGCAGTTCTTTGAACTGTATCAATGATATCACCATCTACATTTATACTCATTTCAATACCAACAGAATTTCTGTTACCACCAAATGAAGCAATCACACCACGTTTTTGCTGATTGGTTGCAAGGTAGGTTCTACCAATAACATATTCTCCATCAAATATATCCCAAGTTGGTCCAAGATATGTAAAATAATCTCTTGTTAGAATTTCACCGTTTAAACCCTTGGGTGCTATAACGCCTGTTTTTTCACCATTAAATGTGAAATAACCATCCGCTGAAATATCGATATATGGTTTATCATCATTGGTTGCCATTACACCTGTTTTATACCACTCAAATGGTGTACCTGTACCATCACCGGCATGCCATCCAATTGCATTTTCAGCTAAACTTTGAAGCACACCAAAATCCCCAGTAATATAGTGTATTGACACTGCGTTTGCAGGATTTTGGAAAAACGCCCCATGACCCATTAATCCGATGTGTAAGTTTGCTGTATCATGAATTAATATAAACTCTGTTGATGGGCGCGTGCCACTTGTTTTTTCACCAGGTGGCATCGGGTAACTTGTTTTATCAATCACTAAATCATCGAATAAATATGCATTGACACTTTCGTGTTTTGGATCACGCCACTCATTGGTTGTTTCATAGCGTGTCACTAAATTCATAGGTGTTGCAACAGGGTTATGACCTTGTGCTAAGATAGTTAGTAGTTGATCAATTCTTGATGTTGTAAATTGATCTTGTACAACAACTGTATATGACATAACAAGTGTATCTAAATTGTAAATATCGATTTGTGTTGTTCCGACGCTAAGTGCATTAAATACGCCTGGTTCTGACATACTAACAACTGTATCGTCTTGAACCGATAAGGTGTAATGTTTACTGGTAGCTTCTCTACCAACACCGATAACTTCTATCTCAAATTGTTCGCCGACTTGAAGATAGCCATTATAACTATCATTGAAATTTAAAATAATATCATCCTTAGGATATACCACCATATCTATCACCTTTAATAATCTGCCGTTTTCAGCCATAATTGTTAATGTAAATTCACCTTCATTAATCGCTGTAATGACACCAGTTTCACTAACGCTTGCAATATTAAATGCTCTTATCTCAAATAATAAACCGGTAAATGATGCATTCTCCGGAAGTATTGTAATATCTAGTGCCAGTTCTGTGCCTTTTTCCATATACTCAACTTCATTTTCAATCACGATGCTATCTATTGGATTTTCACCATCAAATCTTGCAAATAATGTTGTTGAACGATCAACAGTTGTAACAGGTTCACCATAAAAGTTTTCAGTCTCATACCAACCATAGAATACAAAGCCTTCTTTATAAAGTTCAGTTGGCAAGGTCACTTCAAATCTAGCATCTTCAAATATAATCTGTTGTGAACCAATAACAAATGGCCAAAATCCCTCTTTTAAGCTGTTTTGTGCGTAATCAGAAGATATCAGTGCAGGATCATCAATAAATTGTGTGCCCTTCATAAATGCTCTAATTTCATATGAAACAGCAAATTGATTTTTTTCATTATGTTCATAAAATTTTTCTAAAGTATTTTGAGCAATCAAAGCATTTAATGATGACTTGTTGGTGTCAGAACCTTCAAGACGTAAGTATCTAGGTAGCCATAACCATTTATCTCTAAATGTTTCATCATACATAAACTCAGCAATATCTAATAAACTATCTTTATCCATTGGTAAGGACTCTATGGTATAACTTGTATCAGCAAACATATTATAATCAGATAACCAATCACTCACCATTTGTTCTCTATTTTCATACCAATAGTTTCCACCATTAAACATTAATTCATATCTAAAGGTAGGTTTTTCATAAATGATTTCTATAACTGTTTGATGATTATCATCTATAATTGCATCCACTGAGAATGCATCATGTGTATAACCTTCAATATTTAATGTCTCTACGCTGACTACACTACCAACA
>JBAYTJ010000018.1:0-13699 GCA_041675665.1 Acholeplasma sp.
CCTGAACATAAACACCAAGCACAACAACCAGAAAGTTTGGAGGTATAATTACATGGCAAAAGATTTAGTTCAATACTTAGGTACAGGACGCAGAAAGTCATCTGTTGCTCGTGTGATCCTAACCCCTGGTTCAGGTAAATTCATGATTAATGGTAGAACGTTTGAAGAATACATTCCTTCAGCTGCAACACGTTTAGACGTGTTACAACCATTAGAGTTAACTGAAAATGTTAGTAAATTTGATGTTAGAGCTAATGTTAACGGTGGCGGTAAAACTGGTCAAGCAGGTGCAATCCGTTTAGGTATTACACGTGCACTTATGGAAGTTGATGAAGACTTACGTAAAGTGTTAAAACCAGCTGGATTAGTTACACGTGACCCAAGAGCTAAAGAACGTTATAAATACGGTCTTAAAAAAGCACGTCGTGCATCTCAATTCTCTAAACGTTAATATTATATATACATCTTTAAAAACTCCCGTTTATGGGAGTTTTTTTAGTAAAAATCCCATGTATGCGAACTAGCAGATATTTATATCTGGCATAATACACAATAAACTTGTTTATTTGGTCGAAATAATTTATAATAAAGGTTGCGAAATGAGGGTGAACATGAAAAAGTTTAGAGCACGCTATGCACCATCACCAACAGGACATTTGCATATTGGTAATGCAAGAACTGCATTATTTAATTACTTATTTGCACGTCACCACGGTGGTGACTTCATTATAAGAATTGAAGATACCGATGTTGCAAGAAATGTTGAAGGTGGCATTACATCACAATTGAATAATTTAAAATGGTTAGGCATTAACTGGGATGAAGGTGTTGATGTCGGTGGCAATTTTGGTCCATATAATCAATTAAGTCGTTTAGAATTATACAAAAAATATGCATTTGAGTTACTTGAAAAAGGTTATGCTTATAAAGATTTCAAAGAAGGATCAGAAGATTTCGCAATTCGTTTTAAAGTGCCTGAAAATGTAACATATCAGTTTCCTGATATTATACGTGGTACTTTAAAGTTTGAATCTAAAGATGTTGAAGATTGGATCATCTTAAAAGATAACGGCATACCTACTTATAATTTTGCTGTTGTAATTGATGATCACTTTATGGAAATTACCCATGTTTTTAGAGGTGAGGAGCATATTACCAATACACCAAAACAGTTAATGGTTTATGATGCGCTTGGTTGGGATTATCCATTATTTGGTCATATGACAATTATTGTCAATGAAGATCGTAAGAAATTAAGCAAAAGAGATACAGGTACGATTCAATTTATTGAAGAATATAAGAACTTAGGGTTTTTACCTGAGGCGATACTAAATTTCTTAAGTTTACTTGGATGGAGTCCAAAAGATGATGAAGAAATATTATCTAAGGATGCATTAATTGCGTTATTTGATGAGCATAAATTAAGTGCTGCACCAAGTTTCTTTGATAAGAACAAATTAGCTTATATCAATTCTAGATATTTAAAGATGTTATCTATGGATGATTTAAAAGAATTAACAAGACCGTTTTTACTAAATCATGGTATCGAAATTAAAAATGAGATTTGGTTTGAAAGCTTACTGTCAATTTTAAAAGATAGAATTAACTTTGGAGCTGAGATTGTAACTTATTATGAAAAGTTCTTCCATGAAGACTTTCATTTAGAACAAGGTGTTTTAGAAGAGATTAAAGACTTTGATAACAAGAGCGTTATTAAAGCTTTTATAGAGATGATTGAAACTGTTGATTTTAATGATGATAGTTTAATTAATCAAGCCATTAAAGATACAGGTAAAAAATTAGAAATAAAAGGTAAAGCACTCTTTATGCCAATACGTATAGCAACAACAGGTGAGGCACACGGTCCAAGTTTACCGGTTAGTCTTAGTTTATTGGGTAAAGATCTAGTTATTAAAAGAATGAACAAAACTTTAGAAGTACTAAAAGGAGAAACAACATGAAAAAGTTTTTATCAATTGTTGCACTAGCATTACTACTAGTATTAGTAGGTTGTACATCGAATGTACGCTCAAATGCCAGAGCATATGTCACATCAATTACTGCAAAATCTACTGAAGTATCATTTAAAGTAGAACTTCGAGATCCAGACAGTGAGCTAGACAGTAGAACTGTTACTGTTCGTTTGAAAACAGCTGGAAATGCAGATGTTGATTTACCACTGGAATTATCTATTTCACAACCAAGTAGAACAATAACATTTGAAGATCTAAAAATGGATGCTTCATATGATGTATATGTATTTGGTATGAAAGATGACAAACAGTTACAACTCTATTTCAACTCAAACGTCTTTAATACATTAAAAGCAGGTGATGAACAATCCAATCCGATTGTTGTAACAACAACTGAAGAATTCTTAGCAATGGATTCTAAAAAACATTATGCATTAGGAAACGATTTAGATTTTGATAATGAGTCCATTACACCTTTATTCACATCAGGTACGCCTTTTAGTGGTAGTTTTGATGGTAAAGATTTCACCATCAAAAATATCAATATTACAGCAGCAGATGATGTGTATAAATCCTACTTATCCGTCTTTGGATATGCATCAAGATCAACCATTCAAAATCTTAAATTAGATAATGTACATATTGATAATGCAGAAAAACCATATATTGGTATTCATTATGTTGGACTTGTTGTAAGTAAAGTATCTAATAATGCATTCATATTAGAAAATATTGAAATTACAAATTCAAGTATTACGATTGAACATAATATTAATCAATCGGTAACCAACAGAAATTTATATGTTGGTTTAGTTGGTGGCTCTGTTCAAGGTACATTAAGAAACATTACAGTTGAAGGTTCAACCCTAAATGTTAGCCAAAATGCAGTAAACGGTATTTATGCTGGTGCACAAGCAGCAACAGCTGGTACGTATGTTGGCGGTGCATTTGGTTTAGTTGAACAAGATAAGGGTACTGGTATTGAAAAGTTAGCAGTTATTGATTCTAATGTTAATTTTGAAGTCACACAAGATAAAGCTGGTTTAGGTACAGGCTTATCCTATGTAGGCGGTATCTTTGGTGCATACAGAAGTGATAGAAATACATCAGAAGTATATACAAATGCAATCATTTCAGTAACACATAATAAACATGCAAATACTGCATCCGATAAATTAGACACATTATACGTTGGTGGTATTGTTGGTTCAATTATTAAGTCAAGATTAAACAACGCATTCTTTAATGGTCGTATTGAAATTGAAGCATCTGATCCATTAAATAGAGTACATACAAGTTTAATAGCTGGTGGTGCAACAACATCATCTAATATGCTATTAGCAGGTGGTTTGATTACTGTAACAACAACAAGTGGTAGTCAAGTAGCAGTTCTATCAGAAGTATATCCATATAACTGGGCAAACAAGACAACTGAAGTAAAAGTTTTAGCTTCAGCAAGTGTTGAATATGATGATGCAATGATTGACTTATCTAACTTTGATGTCGTAGAAAATGTATCTGATCATATTACTTCAACATTCATTTTAGATTTATTAAGTTAATCTATAAAAATGATGGATATCAACTTAATATTATATAGTATAATGAAGGCTGGCAATTTGATATTGCCAGCTTTTTTAAGTCTAAATTTAGGTGTATTTTAATGGTAATCACAGTCATTATTTTTTTAGCAACAGTTATAGCACTCATTCTAATGGTTATGTTTAAACCTAGGTTATATATCGGGTCTTTTAGTGTTGAGTCTTTTTGGGTGATAAGCCTTATGGGTGCCATCTTACTCATTTTGAGTTTAAAAGTAAGCCTTTTTGAAGTGTATGAGGGACTCACCTCAAGTAGTGGAATGAATCCAATTAAACTACTGATTATTTTTATTTCAATGAGTGGGTTGTCAATTATTCTAGATGAGCTAGGTTTTTTTAAACAGGTGTCTGAATTTGTCCTAAGAAAGGCTTTAAATAGTCAAGTTAGAATATTTATTTATATTTATGTGACGGTGTCTGTTTTAACCATTTTCACATCAAACGATATTGTTATATTAACCTTTACACCAATTATTATATATTTTAGTAAACATGCTAAAATAAATCCAATACCACTACTAATATCTGAGTTTGTTGCAGCAAATACTTGGAGCTTAATGTTTATTATTGGAAATCCTACAAATATATTTTTAGCATCAGCATTTGACATAGGCTTTGTAGCGTATTTTAAAGTGATGTTTATACCAACGCTTGTGACTGGCGTATTTACATTTATATTACTATTTGTAGTTTTTAGAAAAGATTTAAAAAAACCGGTAGCTAAACAAGACATACCAAACACAGTTGTTGGTAACAAATTTTTAATTGGGGTGAGTTTAACACATTTAATATTATGTACGATTTTTTTAGTCATATCTGCATACATCCATATTGAGATGTACTTGATTGCTTCATTCTTTTTACTGAGCAATTCAGCGTTATTGGTTTTATACCAAACGAGAAAACTTCAATCACATCCAGCATACTTTCTAAACACCATTAAAAGAATGCCTTGGAATCTTATCCCATTTGTTGTCTCAATGTTTATTATGGTGATTGGTTTAAATAAGTATGGTGTGACAACTTATATAAGTCAAGGACTTAGTTATTTAGATCCTATATATGGTTATGGTATATCATCGTTTTTATCAGCCAATATCATAAATAATATACCGATGTCTGTTTTATACGCAGATATCATAAGTCATACACAAGTGCTTATAGATGACAATATGACTAAAGCAATCTATAGTACCATTATAGGCTCAAATATTGGAGCCTATCTATCACCAATTGGTGCACTGGCAGGTATGATGTGGATGCGTATGATTAAAAAAGAGCACATAGATTTGTCTTTTGGTAAGTTTATCTTTTATGGGGGCATGATTGCAGTACCAGCAATGTTAGTTGCATTGTTTGTGTTACAGTATTTCATTTAATATGATTGTATTTAATGAATGAAATAAGGTGTGTTAACTGGCTGAAAATTTATTTAGCGCTTGGAATAAGGTATAATAAATATAGACAGATTTTAGAAAGGGGTAACTATGAAGCATACATTAAATAAAATATCTAAAACTAGATTTATCAGAGGTATTAACTGTCCTAGGTTTTTTCCTTTATTTGAGATATATAAACGTGGCAGTGGGGATGCTACGGTTTCATTTACGGATGACTTATCTGATTTACTAACTGAAGAAAATGAGTTTAAAAAACAAGATCTATATGAACAAATGATTGAATTTGAAACCGATGATGAAACAGGTGAAGACGTTCAAAGAGATTTAATCTTAATTAATGATGCAAAAATGGAAGTCATGTTACCTTACTTTAATGAAATGGAAAACATCTCAGCTAAATACGTTGAACATAAATTTAAGGCACCAGTTGTATCAAGTATGGATACACATGACCAAAAAAGATTTGAGGCAACGATTGGTGATTATAGTTTTTATAGCTTTTTAGATATTTATCAAGAAACGGATGATTTCATACGTGTGGTTGAGGCTAAAGCCACAACCTCATCAAAGTTCATGGATTTAACCTATAAAGAAGATAAAGAAACCTTTAATTTTTTTGAGGTGAGTCCGGATGGTATTTTAATGACTAGAGAAGCATTAGGGTTACCAGTTGGTGAAAAGTATTTTAAGAAAAAATCTACACTACTAAAAAGAATGAACGCCATTGGTGGTTATCTTTATGACATCACCTATCAAAGGTATGTCATAGAAAAGTACTTCAAAGATTCAAATGCTAAAAAGAAACCTATTAAATACTATTTAGCAATCTTAAATCATGAATATATTTTTGATGGTGTATACAAAGATGGCAAACAAGATTTTGATAAAGATATTGATAAAGCAAACTTTCTCATCCGTCTTTGTGATGTCACAGACTTAACAGAGAGTTTTTTAGCTAGTTTTGAGGTGGATGTTGAAGAAGTTGTTCACAGGTTAGATCATATGACGATGGTTGAGTTTCCTTTATGTCCTAGAAAAGGTAAACACAAATGTATGTTTCACGATATATGTTATAAAGACATACCTAACAAGAATTCTATTTTCACATATATCGGTAACCACAATGGGTTCACCGATGAAATGGGTGAAAAACATAAGCCAGAAGACTTAATTAAAATGGGTATGAAAAAAGTACTGGATGTGCCTTATACATGGTTAACTAGATCAAATAATCAAATTCAATATGAAGTTCTAAATACAGGAAAGACTTATATTGATAAACCCCGAATTAAAGCCATTTTAGAAAGGTTAGAGTATCCACTCTACCATTTAGATTTCGAGACCTTTGGATGCCCTTTACCGCGCTTTAAAGGTGAAAAGGCATATGATCAGTCTGTCTTCCAATTTAACTTACATATAGAGCATGCACCAGGTGTAAGTCATAAGGATAAAGACTCTTATGTCTATCTTGCAACCGATCATACAGATCAACGATATGCTTTAACAAAATACTTATGTGAGCTAATCGGACCTAAAGGTACTGTAGTTGCATGGAATGATTCGTTTGAACGTTCTAGAATGAAAGAACTTGCCAGACTCTTTCCCGAATTTAGTGAAAAGTTAAATGATATTATCAACCGGACCTTTGATTTATGGTATGTGTTTAAAGGCAGCCATCATAAATTATATGATGGTTGGGGTATTGAAAAAAAGCAGGGCTTTAATTATTATCATGAAGATCTACAAGGATCATTTTCAATTAAAAAAGTTTTACCTATTTTTGTACCAGATTTAAGTTATGCAAATTTAGATGTTAAAAATGGCGATGAAGCGGTCATTGTTTATGGTAACTTTCCAACCATGAACAAAAAAGAATTTGAAATAAAAAAACACGGTTTAATTGAGTATTGTAAACAAGATACTTGGGCGATGGTCGAATTACTAAAGGCATTGCGTAAAATTGTCTAAAGTCTTTGCATAATGGGGCTATTTTTTAGTATAATACTATGTGAAGGAATGTTTATGACATGTTAAAAATATATAATTCGCTAACCAATAAAATAGAAAACTTTAAACCTGTCAATAATAAACATGTCAACATGTATGTTTGTGGGCCGACGGTTTATGATGATATCCATATCGGCAATGGCCGACCTGTGGTGTTTTTTGATGTGGTTAAACGTTACTTAACATACCTGGATTACCGCGTCACATACGCCTCAAACATTACGGATGTTGATGATAAAATCATAGAAAGAGCATCCAAACTAAATATCACTGAAAAGGAACTGGCAACATCATATACCAACAATTTTTTTGAGGTAGCCAAAAAAATCGGTGGATATAGTTTTGACTATACACCGCATGCAACGAGCTATATTAATGAAATGATTGAATTTATCAATCAGTTGATGGTTGATGGGTATGCTTATAAAACAGACAGTGGTGTCTATTTTAGAGTCGATAAGATTGAAGACTATGGGATATTGTCGAATCAACAAGTTAAAGATTTAAAAATGGGTGTACGTATTGACGTTCTATCAGATAAGGAAAAAGATTATGATTTCGCACTATGGAAAAATACAGATCAAGGTATAAAGTATCATGCACCATGGGGGGTGGGTCGTCCGGGTTGGCATACAGAATGTGTGGTCATGAATAATGAGTTATTTGGTGGACAAATTGATATTCATGGTGGTGGCTTTGATTTAAAGTTTCCGCACCATGAGAATGAAATCGCTCAATCCAAAGCACATAGTAACCATCATTTGGCAAAATACTGGATGCATGTTGGACGTTTAGATTTAGCTAGTGAAAAAATGAGTAAATCATTAGGTAATGATATTAAATTAAAAGATTTAATTCAAAAGTATAATCCCAATGCTTATAGATTGATGTTATTGGCACATCATTACCGTGCACCAATTCAGTTTAGTGAAGACTTAATTGAGCAATATCAAAAAGCTTATGATAAAATATCATATACCTTAAATAAGTGGCATTTTTATATGGCACTTAATGCATTGAATGCAGATGATACAAATATGCAAATACTTGGCAGATTTGAAAATGAGATGAATAATGATTTTGCAACACCAAGAGTTATTTCACTGATTGATAAACTTGTTAAAGACTTGAATAAAGATTTTGATGGTCAAACCTATGCTAGTTTAATGACGATATTAAATACATTAGGTATTGAACCTAAAATTCAAAATGTTCATGATAAAGACATTGAGATATATAAATTATGGCAAACTGCACGTTTAAACAAAGATTATGAACATGCAGATACCTACCGTAAACATTTGCAAGATAAAGGATTTATCTGATGAATGGACTAGTTATGGCATATTTAGGTGATGCGTATTACGAGTTAGAAATCAGACGTTATTTAATTAATCAAGGTATTACAAATATGGGTAGACTGCATACAGAAAAAGTTAAATTTGCCTCCAATGAAGCACAAGCTTCGATCATGAATTATTTTTTAGCAGAAGAACTGCTAACGGATGATGAAGTGAATGCATATAAAAAAGGACGCAATAAAACCCATAATGCAAGAAAACAAATGGATATGGTAACATATCAACAAGCAACCGGCTTTGAAAGTTTAATTGGGTATTTATCAGTCTATGATCAAGTGCGTGCTAAAAAACTTATTCAAATGGGTATCACATTTATAAAACAGGGTGGTTAAGATGGCAAAAGATGTACAAAATGAGCTCTTAGCTCTATTAGATGAGCAAGATAAATCAATTAAATCTAAAAAGAAACAAAAAGGTCCACAAACTGTCATTGTCGAAGAACCGTTCGAAATGAAGGGGGATCCTTTAGGCATTAATGAACCTAAAAAAGATAAACTTGCTCAAACACCTACGAGAATTAAGAGTAAAGGCGATATCGTTATTGAACGTTACAACCCTGAAGTTGATCGTGGGTTAACAACGGATGATGTTGAAAAAAGGCACCTTGCTGGTTTAGTGAACCTTTCTGATAAAGGTTCAACCAAAACAGTAGGCAGTATTGTTTTTTCAAATGTCTTTACATTCTTTAATATGTTGATATTAGCCATTGTTATTATTTTATTAGTAACCGGTGCTAAGTTTACACAAACAGTATCGATTGTTATTGTAGCAATGAATACAACCATTGGTATTATTCAAGAAATCAATGCTAAAAAGATGATTGATAAATTGTCACTGTTATCGGCACCAACAGCGATGGTTATACGTGATGGTTTTGAACAAGAAATTGGTATTTCTGATGTTGTTATAGATGAAATTCTTAAATTAAGTGCGGGTAAACAAATTATTGTTGATGCCGTTGTACGACAAGGTACAGTTGAGGTGAATGAATCACTCTTAACCGGTGAATCTGACCCGATTATAAAAAAAGCTGGCGATACGTTATATAGTGGTTCATTTGTTATATCAGGTTCTGTATATGCACAAGCAACAGCAATTGGTAATGATATTTATATTGAAAAATTAACCAGTCAAGCAAAGAAATATAAAAAACCTAAATCCGATATTTTTAGATCACTTAAATTAATTGTACGTTTAATTGGTTTCTTAATAATTCCAATTGGTGCTGGGCTATATTTCTTAGGCCTAAACGGTAATTATGACCAAATTATTCAACCCGTATTAGTAGAACGTACAGCTGGGGCCATTATTGGTTTAATCCCATCTGGACTATTCTTATTAACATCGGTTGCACTTGCAGTTGGTGTTGTAAGGCTTGGACAAAACAATACGCTTGTACAAGAATTATATTGTATTGAGATGCTCGCACGTATTGATACATTATGTCTAGATAAAACAGGAACGATTACAGACGGTTCAATGACTGTCAAATCAGTCATTGAATATGAAAGTGTTTCTGGGTTAACCTTAAAACAACTTGTTTCAGCCATGTTAAATGCGCAAAATGATTCAAACTTAACATCGGATGCTTTATATGAACGCTTTGGTAATCAAAAGCGTATACGCCATAAAGCATTAATTCCGTTTTCATCAGCTAGAAAGTATTCTGCAGTTGAATTTGAAAAATATGGTACGTTTGCAATTGGTGCACCAGAGTTTGTTTTCAAACAAGATTATAATATGATCGCAACTGAAGTTGAAAAACAAGCGCATGAAGGTTATAGAGTTTTAGCGGTTGTACACTCAGATGAACCGATTAAATCTAAAGAATTAACCGGTAAAATTAAACCGATTGCTTTAATTATGATTGAGGATACAATTCGTGCAGATGCACCAGATACCATTCAATACTTTAAAGATAATGGTGTTAATGTTATTGTTATTTCTGGGGATAATCCACTAACGGTATCACGTATTAGTCAACGTGCAGGTATTAATAATGCAGAAAGCTATGTTTCTTTAGAAAACATGTCAGATAAAGAAGTGGTTCGTATTGCTAATAAATATACTGTGTTTGGACGTGTAAGTCCAAACCAAAAGAAATTATTGGTAGAAGCCTTAAAAAATAATGGACATGTGGTTGCAATGACAGGTGATGGTGTCAACGATATCCTTGCTTTAAGAGAAGCAGATACATCGATTGCGATGGCATCTGGATCTGAAGCAGCTAGAAATGTTAGTCACTTAGTCTTGATGGATTCAAACTTTGCCAATATGCCAAAGGTTGTTAGTGAGGGACGACGTGTGATTAATAATATTCAAAAAGTATCAAAACTTTATTTAACTAAAACGTTATTTACGTTATTCTTAAGTCTATTAGTTATTACAAGAGGTTTAATGGGTTATGAAGCATTATATCCATTAAAACCAAGTCACTTACTGATTATGGAATTATTAGTCATTGGTATTCCGTCATTCTTTATTGCACTTGAGTATAATAATAATCGTATTGAAGGCAACTTCTTAGCTAAAATTGTTAAAGATGCATTACCTGGTGCTATTGTTGTATTATTAAATGCACTCATAATTTATGCACTAGCCTATGCACTTGGCTTAGATGTTGGACTTGGTGCTGGTGAGCATAGTGGTATTTCCACATTAATTGGCTTAACAGCAACAGCATTATCATTTATGGTTTTATTTAGTGTGTCTAAACCATTAAATCCTAGACGTAGCATACTGTTTTTCACAGTATTGTCATTGGCAGTATTTGCAGTATTCTTTTTACCGGAATTACTTGAAATCAAACCAATTTTATCTATTAATAATGTGACTAATTCAGTACCATTAACATTACCACAAAATTTATTATTAATTGTGTTGATTTATACAAGTTATCCACTAATGTATATACTAACCAATTTATCCAAGTGGCTAAAATTAGCAGTTAGACGCATTATACATGTCATTTCAGAAATGAAGTAAAGGTGCATTGATTGCACCTTTTTCTTACGAAGGAGAAAAAATATGATCATTTACGGAAAGAACGTCATTAAAGAAGCAGTTTTGAATAAAAGACCTATTTATAAACTATTTATAGATGAGAAATCTAGTGACAATAAATTCAACACCTTCTTAACAAACAATGGTATTGAATTTGAATTAACAAATAAAGGACATTTAAATAATTTGACATCAAATGCTGTCCACAATGGTGTGGTTGCAGACGTTAAAGATTATAGCTATCTAGAATTAGATACTGTTTTAGACACATCAAAAATACAAAAGTTTTTAATGCTTGATGAAGTCCAAGATCCACATAATTTAGGTGCCATCTTAAGAAGTGTTGAAGCAACAGGTTATGATGGTGTCATCATGAGTAAGAAACATCAAGTGCCTTTGACAGGTGTGGTCGCAAAAACATCTTCAGGCGCGATAGAACACGTGAAGCTGATACTCGTATCCAATCTATACCAAACCATCTTAAAACTGCAAAAAGAACAATTTTTAGTGGTTGGTACAGCAGGGGAAGCAACAAGTAGCTATAAAGATATACCAAAAAGTCAAAGCCTTTTAATTATTATGGGTAACGAAGGTTATGGTTTACGTCCTTTAATTAAAAAAGGTTGTGACCTGCTTGTTTCCATACCAATGCTTGGTCAGGTTAACAGCTTAAATGTGAGTGTGGCAACAGCCTTACTACTTTATGAAACAATTTAGGTAAGCACATGTATAAGAATGATTATGAACTCATCTATTTATATCGATCAACAAAGTCAGAAGCTGTGATTTCATTAATCTTTCAAAAATACAAGCCCCTC
Source organism: Acholeplasma sp. (assembly GCA_041675665.1). Classification (GTDB taxonomy): domain Bacteria; phylum Bacillota_I; class Bacilli_A; order Acholeplasmatales; family Acholeplasmataceae; genus Acholeplasma. The sequence goes on from JBAYTJ010000018.1 coordinate 12,164, forward strand.
ATTTGGAAATATATTCATAAATTTTATATACCTAGTAAAGATCAAGACGATTTTTTTCAAGAAGCACTGATGACTTTACTAGATTGTGTCAATAAGTTTGATGAATCTAAAAATAAAACTTTTACAAAATACTTTGAACTAATTTTATATCGTAAGTTCATTACCCTTAAAGATAAATCAGCAAAGTATGTCTTAATCGAAAAACCAGAATTAATCAAAGAAAGTTATGTACCAAGTTATACACATATAGCAGTTGATGACTTACACTTATCAGTACTTGAAACAACAATATATAAAATGTATTTTGAAGATAGGTTAACCACCGACTCGATTGCAACAAAACTAAATAAAGACAAAAAGAGTATTAAAAATACTGTCTATAGAATCAAGGTTAAGCTCAAATAATATCATCTTTGGTATAATATACACATAAAAAGTAATGGGTTGAAGTAAATGCGAAGAAAACTTAGATTAAAATATGCAACCACTATATGGATACTTTCGGTAATTAGTGCAATCATGTTTGTTTATAGCGCGATCGGCTATTTATTCATTTCGCCTAATGCAGGCGGACTCGTTTTACATCGTATAAATGCTGAAATGAGAAACATCATACCAGGCATCACCTATATTGTTTTGGCAGGTATTCAAATAGTTATTGGCATGAAAGCGCGTCATAGTAAAGCGTGGAATGTTGTCTTAGTTTTATTAGCTTCGATTATGTTTATTAGAGCACTGATATACTTTGATTTAATAGGTGCTATATTGTTTGCTGTTATGATAAACTTTGCTTATCAAAATATTGGTGATGCAAATGATAAAGCACAGTTAAGACCAGATATATATCGAAAAAATAAATGATCTACAAATTCAATTTAATAGCAAATGCATGTACTAAATTTTTAAAAATATAGATTTTTAGTAACGCATATATATTTTATCACTTAAAAAACTTAAATTTTGTAAGTTTAATGTATAGATAATGTGATATAATAGTTTAGCATTGACTAGGTGAGTTACTTGTTGTAAAATAATATTACCAACAAATAACCACTAAAAAGGTGGTTTTTTAATGAGAGAAAAAATAATACTGGTTTGTACGGAATGTCTAAGCAGAAATTTCACAACAACCAAAAATAAACAAACATCCAAAGATAGACTTGAAATGAATAAGTTTTGTCCAAGATGTAACAAACATACACTTCATAAAGAAAGTAAATAGGAGTTGATTTTTATGGCAATCAAGAAAAAAGAACAACAACCACAAAATAAATTAATGGAAATTTTATCCACAGAATATAAGGGTGAGTCTTTGATTCTAGGGATACTAGCAACCATTACAGCAGGGCTTGCTGTAATGATTATTGGAAATGTTCAAGGATTTCATATACCTGAAAGTTTTCCTGTATTAGGTGGTTCACCAAATGATATGATCTTTGCGTGGACAGTACTCGTTATTGCGCTACTTGGGCTAGCACTTGTTATCTACCCATTTTTCTTACCAGCATTTCCGGAGTTAAGAAAAATTACATGGGC
>JBAYTJ010000019.1:0-13511 GCA_041675665.1 Acholeplasma sp.
AAGAGATAGAAATGATCTCATAAAACAAACTTATGGCTATAACAATAAGTTTGTAAGTACACCGTGGTTAATAGTATTTGTTTTATAAAAATAAGTAGATATAGAATATAGTTTATAAAAAATACAAGTCTAACAAGAATTTTGATATGGATAGGCTACAATAAGTTATGACAGTTAATCATAGATTCTACATTAGAAATAATTGCAGGTCTGAGTCGATCTAGAATCAAAGGTTTAAGTTTGAACCAATAGGTTCTGAATATCGACTGTATCTTACGGCTATCAGGGCGATTAACCTTTAAGGTATTTATTTGATTGATGTGATTATCGATAGCGTTAAGGCCATGTTTTGAAAGTAGTATCTTAGAAAAGTTAGTATAATCACTAGATTCATAGAATGGTTTTATAGATATAGTATAAACCCAAAAAGAAAAGAGACAAAATGTTTTGTCTCTAACGTGAATGAAATTCACTTTTGTTCACAACCAACAAAACTTATGTATTTTATAGTCTAGATATTTATAACTATTGATGTGTTATGATCTTTTTGTGTAATTTACAATAAAATGCATAACTAAATCAGGTATCAATTAAAAGGATGTTAAACAAAATATGTTATAAAAACCCAAATTAGATACGGCTAAAGTGCATACTAAAAAATAAATAAATATAATTATTGACATATAAGCGTTTTCATAATATAATAACAATAACGATAATGTAAAACGCTTACAGATTGGAGAGTCATATGCAAAAGCGCGTTTTGTTAAAAGATATCGCTGAAAAGATGAATTTAACCATCAATACGGTATCAAGAGCACTGAAAGATAAGAAAGACATATCTGAGGCAACAAAGTCTGAAGTTAGAAGAGTAGCTTATCAAATGGGATACATACCAGACACCTTAGCTAGTAGTTTACGTAGCGGTGTGACCAAAACAATTGGTGTAATGTTTGATAATATTGCAAACCCATACTTTGTTATTATGACTGATCTTTTACATCAAGTGCTCAAAAAAGATGGTTATGAAATGATGATTTATACAAATTCCGGGGATCATGCACAGCTTGATGTTGATAATTTCAATTTAATGGCATCGCGTCGTCTAGATGGAATTATCACATTTTTAAAACCAACGGATGAAGTTGTTAAATTAGCAAACAACAATCAAGTACCAATGGTTATACTTGGTAGAGAAGGCGATGATATTGGCGTTGATTCTGTTTATACAGATGATTATCTTGGTGGTTACCTGATGGGCAAATATTTAAACGATATAAATAGGGATAGGGTTGCTTACATCGGTGCGCCACAAGATATTGTGTGTTCAATTAAACGATCAGAAGGTCTAGTTGCTTTCTACAATGAAAAAGGTATTACAATTGATGATAAATATATTATTTATATTGAACATTACATTAGAGATTTTCACAAACACATTGATTTTTTAGTTAAAGAAAACATTAAAGCGATTTTTTGTTTCAATGACAGTATGGCATATGATGCCATGAGTTATTTAAAACGGAGTTATCCCGATAAACAAATTGAGATAACTGGGTATGATAATATTGGTCATGGCTTAAGAATCCCTGTCAATCTAGCAACGATTGATTCAGATAAAGAAGGCATGGTACGCGAGGTAGTTAGGTTTCTAAAACATAGAATTGCAGAGCCTAACGCCAAATTACAAACTAAGGTATTTAAAACAAAACTTGTTAAATTTGAGTAAATCAAATTTTAACAGTTTATAACATTAACGTTAATGTAAATGAAAAGGAGAATATGATGAAATCATTCAAGAAACTTGTTATTACGTTATTACTTGCTTTATCAATCAGTGTTTTAGTCGCTTGTGGTGAAACTGATCCACTTGCTGAGGGTAAAACACAAATTAATTTTTGGGGATGGGGTGACCAATCTGAGGTTGCTGTCTTTAGAACTTTAGTCAATCAGTATAATGAAACAAATGAGGATAATATATTTGTGAATTATACTCAAAAACCATCCAGTGGTTATGAATCTAGTATGGAAAGAACTTTATCTGGATCTAGAGCACCAGATATTTTCTATGTTGGTGATGGTACAGTTAAAAAGTGGGTTGAGCTTGACTACTTATATGATATCACTGACTTTGTGGAAAACAGTGAAATTATTGATTTAGATAATATCTGGCCAACAGCTACATCTAGATACCGTTATAATAAAGAAACTAGAACTTCAAGTGATACTGATCCAATTTATGCGCTACCAAAAGATATTGGACCGACAGTCATTTATTATAATGCAGATGCGTTAAAAGCTGTAGGTGTCAGCATTGTCAGTAAAGATTTAGATGATCCGACGATTACATCCGATGAAATGTTTGGATATAATATTGATAAGAAAATCTTTAACAACCGAATTCCTATGACTTGGCAAGAAGCTGAAGCTTTATCCTATTTGACAACGAAAAAACATAATCCTGAATCCACCACTGACTATGGGTATTACACCGAATGGTGGTTTAACTATGTTTGGAGTGTTGGTGGCGATGTTTTAACGATAAATAATGATGGTGATTATGAGTTTTCTTTAGGCGATACAACGCCACTCGGTGAAGGGTTACCTAGCACAAGAGCAGCTTTCCAGCATTTTGTTGATTTGTCAACTGTGCATGAAACATCACCGAAACCAAATACAATTTCCACTGTAGGTAAAACAAATTATTTTACAACAGGTAAGGTTGCGATGATGGTAGATGGTAGATGGTCGACTGTAACAATTAGAAAAGATGCACAATTTGATTGGGATGTGGCACCTTTACCTGTTCATGAAAACGGGACAGTTGCAGGTCATTCAGGTTCGATGGGATTTGGTATTTGGAAACGCACAAGTAAGAGTGTAGAAGCCTTCAAATTCATGGAATATCTTGCTGGACCAATTGGTCAAGCAGCGCAAGCTGAAACAGGATTTAACATTCCTAACCAAATGGATTTAGCACAAACAGAAGTATTCTTACAAAGTGATCAAAAACCTAAAAATGCTCAAGCATTTATTGATGCAGCAATGCATCAAAGACCTGGAGATTGGGCATACTTACCAGACTCAGCTTGGATTACTGTTTGGGCACCAACACTTAATGGTGCAGTTTTAAATGGCCAAACTACTGTTGATCAATTTTTTAATCAAGTGGTAGAAGCAACCAATCAAATATTACTAACTTATACAGAATAGTGGCGTAAAGATGACTACATACGAAAAAAAGAAACCAATTATACATAAAGCTAATAAATCAAAATGGGGTTTGGGTCTGGCGATCATTCCTTTAGTAGGATATGCAATCTTTGGATTACTGCCACTGGTTTTAAGTGTAGTTATAAGTTTATTTGATCTCAATGGTTACCGTTTTGAAGGCATGACGTTCGTCGGTTTTAGCAATTTTTCAAGTGTTATTTCAGACCCATTATTCTTTAAGAGTATTGGCAATACATTATATGCAATGGTATCCATTCCTTTAACAATTGTGATTTCACTGTTGATTGCAACGGTTCTTATGAATCCGAATATTAAAGGCAAGGGTATATTTAGAATCATATTTTTTATACCTTATGTTTGTAGTGTTGTTGCTGTTTCCATTATGTGGCGTTGGATATTAGATGGAGAGTATGGGACCATTAACCATTTATTAAGCCTAATTAATATCCAGGGACCGGATTGGTTAGGTGATTCAAGAAGTTTCATGCCTGCCATGATCGTTATGAGTATCTGGAGTGGATTAGGGTTTAATGTTATTTTATTTTCAGCGGCCTTAACAAATGTTGATCATGCCTTATATGAAGCGGCAGAGATTGACGGAGCAGGTACGATAAGAAAGTTTTTTAGTATCACGCTTCCTGCCATATCACCGGTTACATTTTATATATTAGTGATTAGTGTTATTGGTGGTTTACAAGATTTTGCTAGATTCCAGATTATGGCACCTGGTGGTGGACCTGATAATGCAGGTCTAACAGTGGTTTATTATTTATATAACGCAGGATTCACAAATGTAATTACCTATGGTATGGGTATTGCTTCAGCTGTATCTTGGGTATTAACAATTATTATTGCAAGTATCACAGCATTTAACTTTACAGCATCCAAAAAGTGGGTGGCACAAACATGAAAAATGAAACCTTAATAAGAAAATCGACATTTGAATATAAGTGGAGAGCATATTTAAAGACGACAATTAGTTATGTATTTTTAATCAGTTTATCCTTATTTATTTTAATCCCTTTCTTTGTTATATTTGTAACTTCCTTTAAAACAAGGGCGGATTCACTTGCTATACCATTTACATGGTTACCACAGGAAGGCTGGCATTTTGAAGGGTATATAAATGTTTTATTTGCTGATTTATCTGGTGGTGGCGGTGGCGCTTCTACTATTGTAAGGGGTTTTCTAAATACGCTCATAGTTGTGGTTCCTACAACACTAATTGGGCTATTGACATCAGCTTTATCAGCATATGCGTTTGCTAAACTTAAGTTTAAAGGTAAACGTGTGGGCTTTGGCTTATTACTTATTACGATGATGATACCTGGTGTCATTATGTTAGTACCAAGTTACATGATTTATGATCAACTTGGTTTAGTAGATAGTTTCTTTCCCTTGATGGCGCCTGGTATGTTTGGTGCCGCAGCAGCTGTATTTTTCCTTAGACAATTCTTTCAAGGTATACCTGATGAATTGATTGAAGCTGCAACGATGGATGGTATGGGCGAATTAGGTGTATTCTTTAAAATTATGCTACCTTTATCCAAACCAGCACTCATTGCACAAGGTATTCTAGGATTTATTGCGGGTTATAATGATTATTTTGGACCGCTCATCTACCTACATGATCCAAAACGGTATACACTTCAAATTGCACTTTCATATTTTGAAGGTACATACGTCAATGACTGGCCAACTGTCATGGCCGGTGCTGTTATTACTTTAGTACCAACCATTATAATATTCCTAATCGCACAAAAATACTTTGTTGAGGGTATTACAATGACAGGTTTTAAATAAAAAGAAAGGTTTTATAAAAATGAAAAAAGTTTTAAGCTTAGTTACAATTTTAATGGCATCGCTTGTACTCGTTGCTTGTGGATCTAATCAAAATAATTATTTTGATGGTTTAACAGAACCATTTAATGAAAATCTATTTTATCGAAATGATCTCGATGTTAGAGTTGCAGATCCATCAATTATTTATATAACAGAAGGTGCGGATGCTGGTTACTTTTATCTTTATGGCACAACCGATCAGCTAAGTGCAACCGGTGTTTATGCTTACAGAACTAAGAATTTTAATGACTGGCAATTAATGGGACCGGCTTTTGTTCCACACAAAGATGCTTGGGGTATTTCATCAATTTGGGCACCTGAGGTAATCTATATGGATGGTCAATATTATATGTATTATTCTGCAACGAACCGATTCAATGATAATTTAAAAGGGCTGGGTGTTGCAGTATCTGATCATCCCGCTGGACCATTTGAAGTTTATAGTGGTACAACCATAGATAATCGTGAAATCACTGTTTCTGACCAACCTTTTGATGTTGGATTTAAATCGATTGATGTTTCACCGTTTATTGACTCAAATGGTGATTTTTATATTTATTTTTCTAAGGATATGGTGGATGGCATCTCTTCTGTTTGGGGTGTAAAAATGTTAGATCCTGTAACACCGGATATGGATACACTCAAACAATTAACACAACCAAGTTTTAGATCTGTTGAGGCATTTAATAATGCTGTTTTAAGATTTGGTGATATTTCATGGGAACATTCAAATGATGTTCAAGGCTATGTGATGTGGAACGAGGGTCCATATATGTATGAAAAAGATGGTACATATTTCTTAAGTTACTCTGCAAACCCATATTGGTCAAGAGAATATGCAGTCGGTTATGCGATTGCTGATAGCCCATTAGGGGATTTTGTAAAACCTGAAGATAATCGTATTTTAGGTGTTGATGATAATTGGGATCATATGTCAGGGACAGGCCATCATGTGTTCTTTAAAGTTGGGACGGAATTATTTATTGCCTATCATGCACACACAGATCGTGTGTTTGGTAATTCCAGTCGTGCTGTGGCTATTGATCGTGTATTTATTGATGGGGAAACTTTATATATCAATGGACCAACCTACTCTATTCAACCATTACCAGAGATGGTGACTGGCTATAGAAATATCGCATTAGAAGCACAAATCACTGCCACAAATGGTGATGCGGTCAATAAATTAAATGATTCAATTGTTGCAATGCATTTAAAGGATGCAGAAACACAAATGTATGTAGAAAATGGACAAACAACAATTACATTTACATTTGATACCGAACAAACAGTTAGGGCTATCTTAATTTATAACTCTGTAGACTATGAAACTGCATTCTTTAATGTGGATGCTATTGATGTTTCAAGTGAAATTAAAATTAGAAATCTTGGCTTTAATTCATTATATATCAATACGGAATTTCCTGATTTTCCTGAAATGAGACCAGGAGGTTCATTTTTGGCAGAATTTAATGAAACAATGACTAATCAGATTGTGATTACAATCAATAGTGATGGACCTATTTCAATACCAGAAATATTCATCTTAGGAAAGTAGGTAAAAATCATGAAAAAACTATTAGGCTTTATCATCTTTGGCGCAGTTATGGTATTAACTGCATGTCAGTCCACTGAATATAGCTTTGAGAATCCTATATATCCAGATGATATCGATTTTAATGCCACTGAGATTGACAGCGATATTGAACTAGATGGTCAATTAGATGAATCTTTTTATGAAAATCTTGAAGCATTATCTTTTGCATCAAATCAAAATGAAAATCAAACAATGTCTATTCGTGCATATTTTGCTGAAAAAGGACTATTAGTTGGTATTGAAAGAAATGACCAAGCTATCTACAATGATGATTCAATTCAAGTTTTTAGAAATGATTCTGTAGAACTATATATTAATCCAACATCAAATAAAACTGCATTAACAAAAGATTATGTGCAACTTAGAATTTCTGCAAATAATCAGACAGAATCATGGATTGGTACACCATCTTTTGATGGCTATCCATGGAGTTATTATTTTGTACCATTTATGTCAGAAGTACATCTTGATGGGCATATGATTGAAAAATTTGAAGATGATATTGAAACAAACCGTCAAGCAAATGGATACAGTGTAGAAGTTTTCATTGCATGGGCAACGCTCGGATTAGATTCGAAACCAGATACGATAGATTTATTCCCTGCATTTGTTGATAAAACCGGATTAGGCGTGAATGAATTTAGATGGCATGGTTTTGGTACAGCACATAATAATCCGAGTGCATATGTGACATTTAATCACCAAAAACCTGGTACTGAAGCCGGTAATATTTTTGGAGATTCAAATTTTGGTGTCTATGCAACCACTGGATTTAATGTTAAAAATGATCATATTATTGTTCAACAATCTGGTGGATATGATCAATATACATTCTTTAAAAATGTACATGGATCAACTTATGGATTTAGTGTTGAAATTTCTAATTTAGAAATTTTAAATAATGATGAATATCCGAAAGTGGGTGTCATTGTTGGACAAAATGAGAATGAGTTATTGGTATTTTTACTCGATCCTTTTGTCAATTATGATAATTTTTATGGTGTGTTGGTACCGAGAAATAAATCAAATGGTGAATGGGGTCCGTGGGGATGGAATGATGGCATACCACTACCAATTGGTTTTGATTACGCGGCTAAGAATAAAATATCCGTTGTTCGTGATGAAACGGATGTCTATATTTTTGTCAATGATCAGTTTATCGTAAAAAGAGCACACAATTTTACGGATGATACACAAGCTGGTTTATTTACAATGAATATGGAAGCATCTTATACAAATGCAACAGCATTAAATGAGACTGCTATAGAAAATCTAATACAGCAATCTGAAACACCAGAAAATGATACATTTATTCATCCAACCCCTGGATTTGATATTGGGGAATCTGGAGCAATTCAAAATGGTGGATATGATCAATGGGTCTATTTAAAAGAAGTTTCAGGTACTACTTATGGATTTAGTGTAAATATATCGGATTTAATTATTTTAAACAATGATCAATATCCGAAAGTAGGCGTTACAATTGGTAAAGATGATGAACGTATTTTAAATTATTTCCTAGATCCATTTGTCGGATTTAATAATTATTATGGATTGATTGTTGAAGGACAATTAAGCGGTAGTGCTTGGTCCAACTGGCAGTGGCCAGATGGTATGAGTTTACCTGTTGATTTTAGTTATCATAATACCAACAAAATTACAGTACTAAAAGATGAAATGTATGTGTACATACTCATCAATGATGTATTTGTACAAAAACAAGCACATGAATTTGAAAGTGATACACAAGCAGGATTCTTTACAATGAACATGCATGCTGAATATTCTGAATTAAGCATATTTGAAGCAAGTGAAGTAACATCACGTATTGAAGCCATTGAAAATAATAGTTCAGTCTTATTTGATCATATTACAGCTGGGTTTAATGTTGAAGATGAAACCCATGTGACACAAAGTGGTGTAGGGGTACAAAGTCTATACTTTAAAGATATCATTGATACAACATTTATGGCATCTACATATATAACAATCGGCTCCAATCTGAATAATGATCAAACACCAAAAATTGGTATGGTGAGTAAAAATGCAACGAATGGACAAATTGGATTTTTCTTAGATCCACATGCAGCCAAAGATTGGAAAGATGTTGTCATTGTTAGAAAACCAGCAGGCAGTGACTATAGTTGGCCGGGACAACAAATATGGCTGGATGAAATAGATTATAATGAACCGATTAAATTAACAATCGTTCGTATGGATCAAACAATGTATTATTTCGTTGATGATGTATTAATCTATACTGAATCCACCTTGGATGTATCACCATCTCAACCGGGATTAATGACGATGGCACATACAGGCATTTTTGAAGATTCAACGGCTACAACCGATGCGTCTGCTATTGAAGCCTATATAAATAATTATGTTTTTGAAGCAATAGATAACTTTGGTTGGCAAGGTATTGGTAATTATGATGTTTTATCGCAAACAAGTATCGCAATCAACCAATCAGCCTATCAAGTTGCAGAAAATAATAATTTTATTTCAAATGCGAACATGACAGTTACAAATGATTTTTATATTGAATTTACTATATCGGATGTTGCATACGTTGATCAAGCTGCACCGGATATTGAGGTATGGCCAAAACTATCATTTGTGCTCTTACAAGCTGATCAAACACGTGATTATGTAGCCTTTGGTGCAGCATTAGACAAACAAAATAGAATTGAAACAATGTTTGGTGAATGGGTAAATTGGCTAGCCTTTTCAAATGTTGATTGGGCAAATGGATTTGATGTGCGTATTGAACGTCATATCTTAGGTGAACAATCTAATATAACCATATATGTTAACGATGTATTGATGTACATAGATAGTGAAACAAGCGTCTTAACAAACGACTATTTAGGTGGCTACACATTCGGATTAACCTTTAATCATGCGAGTGGATTGATTTCAAATATTACTTATGGTTATTTAGAATGAGAAAAAGAGGTAAATCATGAATTTTAAAACAACAATTAGTGGTATAGGCGATCCTTTTATCGTTAAACATAAAGAATTATATTATCTGTATGCTACAAGTTACTCAAATGGCTTTTATGTTTGGGTTTCAAAAGATCTTAAGACGTTTTCAAAGCCTCAAGTCTGTTATGAAAAAAACGAAAGAAGTTTTGGATATAAAGATTTTTGGGCACCTGAGGTTATTTATGATGGTCAGAAATTTATTATGCACTATACCGCGCGTGCAAAAACATCAGATTCACTTCGAATTGGTGTTGCTATATCAGATAGTCCACTTGGACCCTTTGTAGATGTATATGATCAAACACCCATGTTTGATTATGGATATGCAGCAATTGATGGTCATGTATTTGTTGATAGTGATGATATAAAATATTTTTACTTTTCAAAAGATTGTAGTGAAAATTGGATTGATGGTATTAAAACTAGTGAAATATTTGTAGCCAGATTATCGGATGATTATTTAAAAATTATTGGAAAGCCCCAAAAAATATTGACACCGGATAAAGATTATGAACGGATTGGTTTTGATGATGGTGATAAATATTTGTGGAATGAAGGTGCATATATGGTCAAAAAGGATGATACATATTATTTAATGTATTCTGCTAATTACTTTGCAGATAAAAATTATTGTATATGTGCAGCTAAATCTAAGTATCCCGACAGGGCATTTGAAAAATTTGAAAAACCGATATTAACCTATCAGGATATAGATGAAAGTGGTCCTGGTCATCACATGATGTTGAAACAAGATAGTGGTTATTTGTGTGTCTATCATGTCCATACAGATAAGTACAAACCATCGGGTGATAGAACCATGTGTCATATACCTGTACGCATAAAAAACAATGAATTTATATTTGACAAATAATGAGGAGGTAAACAATGGATCTTAAACATTATCCTAGACCACAACTTGTAAGAAATAAATGGCAATCCTTAAATGGTACATGGCAATTTTGTTTTGATGATGAAAAAAAAGGGTTTGAAGAAAAATGGTTTGTTGAATTTCCTAAAAACTCAATACCGATTCAAGTGCCCTTTGTGTTTGAATCTAAAAAATCAGGTATTCATGACCTAGGATTTCATGATCATGTATGGTATCACAGAACAATTGATATGTCCAAGGACTGGTCTAAAAAAATTATCCTAAATTTTGAAGCCGTAGATTATTATACTCGTGTTTACCTGAATGGACAATTTGTTGGTGAACACACAGGTGGATATAATCGGTTTTCATTTGATATTACACCATTTTTAAATTATCAAGAAGATCACTTAGTTGTTTATGTCTACGATCCCGGTAGGGAGGAACGTATACCAAGAGGTAAGCAAGCTTGGACTGAAAGACATCATAGTATTTGGTATCCTAGAAATACCGGTATTTGGCAATCTGTATGGATTGAAACGGTTGATCCAAAAGGTATTGATGATTTAACGATTGAACCAAATATTGACCTTGGAACGATTCATTTAGATCTAGCGACTAAAACAAATCATAAAAAAACTTTAGAAGTTATCATTAAAGACTTTGATCAAGTAATTGTACATGATCAATATGTTATGACAGACATATTAAAACGTTCCATTCAAATATGGCAACACAATATTTTTGACACACATATACATCATAAGGGTAAGACTTGGAGCCCTGAAAACCCACATTTATATACTGTTTATTTAAACGTTTATGTAGATGATTTATTAGTCGATGAAGTTTCAAGTTACTTTGGTATGAGAAAAATTCATACAGAAAATGGTATGGTCTATTTAAATAATCGCCCATATTATCAAAAGTTGGTCTTAGACCAAGGGTATTTTAAAGATAGTCTACTTACAGCACCAAGTGATGAAGCATTGATTCAAGATATTCAATTAGCAAAACAAATGGGCTTTAACGGTTGTAGAAAACATCAAAAAGTGGAAAGCGAAAGATTTTTCTATCATGCCGATACGTTAGGTTTTATTGTTTGGTCAGAACTACCTGCTGCTGCATCATTTGATGCGCAATACAGTACCACAATAATGGATCAGTGGTCTAGAATGATTCATAGAGATAAAAACCACCCCTCAATTGTAGCGTGGGTACCTCTAAATGAGTCATGGGGTGTACCAAACATTGCAGTAGATAAGGCACAACAACATTATGCGATGAGTTTGTATCATTTAACTAAAACATTGGATTCAACGAGATTAGTTATTTCAAATGATGGCTGGGAAATGGTTCAAACAGATGTTACTGCGATACACAATTACATGCACGGTAAACTTGATGATCAAGCGATGCATGAACAATTTGCATCCTCACTCATGACAAAAGAGTCATTACTATCCTTTATGCCAGCAAATAGAAATATATTTGCAGGTGGCTATAAACATCAAGGTGAACCTATGATGCTCACCGAATTTGGTGGTATATCATTTACCAAGTCACATGAAAATGGATGGGGATACTCACATGTTGATAACCCTCAAACATTCCTAATGGAATATGAACGCATCATGAAAGCAATTCAGCAAAGTGAGGTACTCGTTGGTTTTTGTTACACACAACTTACAGATGTAGAACAAGAGATTAATGGGTTATTAAATTATGATCGCAGTGAAAAAGTTTCACTAGAACACATAAAATCAATTAATGATCAAGTTAAATTTATGATCACAAATATAAAAAAATAGGAGGGAAGTAAAAAATGAGAAAGATAGTAAGCTTAGTATTTGCCTTATTTGGTTTATTTGCACTTGTTGCATGTGATCCAGCAGTCGATCAAACAGAAGACGAACTTAAGGCACTATACCTAGACCAAACAACACTAACTTTAGAGATAGGTGAAACCTATCAATTAGTAGTCACGAAAGACCCAACCAATGACGATACAGACTTAAACTGGTCAAGTACAGACACAAGTGTTGCAGAAGTTTCACAAGAAGGACTGATTTCGGCTTTAGCTAGTGGTACAGCCACTATTAGAGTTTCGGCCGAAAATGGTGTTTCAGCCAGTATGAATTTAACCGTCATAGAAGCACTTGAAGATGCAGTGACATCTTTACCAATTGAATACAACTTTGACCAAAGACCTAGTGGACTAAATAGTGCTTATTCTGGTGGGGGATTCAATGATATTGAAGATGGCATATTACATATGGGAACTGTTGGTACCGGTACAAGTCAAGCATCTATTATATTTGATGAGGCACTAAAAGAAACAACAGTCATTGAAACTAGAATGAAGGTTAATACAGTCGCATTTACAAATGCTGTATTCTTATATACTTCTGGCACTTCAATTAATGATGTCGTTGTTGCTTTAGCATTTGAAAACAATAGTATCAAATATCATAGTGGTGCAGGCTGGACAAACGTTATGAGTCATCAAATGGATACATGGTATGACCTTAAATTAGTCATTAATATTGGATCTCGGAGTTTAAATGAAACAAAAGGTGATTTCGATCTTTATGTGAATGAAGCCTTTATTGGTAATTATTCATTCCGTAATGGTGGCGATGGCTATGAGGATAATATCTATGCATTAAGATTTGGTTCAGATAAGGCTAATTCTGATTTTAGTTATGACTACATGAAAGTTTATTATGCAACTAAACCAACATTAACGCTAACAGAAAGTAGTAAAACGCTTAATTTAGAATCTGACAGTGTAGCGTATGAGGTGTTATATACAACAACTGGTAACCCTGAAGTTTCTATCACATCCGATGCGATTGCTGGCTATACAGTTGATGAGAATATGATTACATTTACTGCTGCGGGTACCTACACATTTAAAGTACGTGCAACAACTGGTGCTGGCTTTGTTGAAAGAACATTAATAATTACTGTTGAAGG
>JBAYTJ010000020.1:0-12929 GCA_041675665.1 Acholeplasma sp.
TACTAACATATGAACCATAACGCCCCAGTACATATCCAAAATGAAGTACGAATATAATGATTAAAAATACTTGAATAATGATACTCAGTAAATAGAATGTTCTTCTATAGGGCATCATCATGCACTTGGTGTGTCTGTATCAAAGTAAGGTGCTGCAACTGCTGCTAAGAATGCACCAATCATTGGACCGACAATAAATATCCATAATTCTTCGATTGCACGACCACCTTGGAATAAGGCTGGGAAAATCGAACGAATTGGGTTAAGCCCTGCATTTGTTATGGGTCCTGCAAAATAGATTAATGCAGTTAAAGTTAAACCAATAATTAAACCAGCAACATTTTTTAAATTAGGTTCTTTAGTCACTCTTAAAATTACAAACACAAATAAGAATGTACCAACAACTTCAACTAAGACACCTAAAAGTAATACCAGTAAACCTGTTTGACCACCAAAATCACCGTTAATCATGTTTGCACCTAAATTAGATAGATCACCTACAAAAGGTACCAAACAAAGAACCGCAATTAGTGAGCCAAGTAACTGGAATAATGCATAAAACATAAAGTCTTTCCAAGATAATCTTTTAGTTAATGCCATTCCAAATGATACGGCTGTATTAAAGTGTCCACCAGATGTGGCACCCAAAGCGTAAATCATTGACATTAATATTAAACCGAATGCCAATGCAATACTTGAAAGTTCTAAATTGAGTACAACGGCAGTAGAACCAACGAGTACAAGTGCAAACGCACCAATAAATTCTGCCAGATATGCTTTATAATTCATTTTTATATACAACTCCTTATGTGCTTATTATTTTTTCATTAAATACATTATATCAAAATATATAATATTTAATTCATGTTATAATCAAGGTGGTGAAAATATGATAAAAATTATAGGTGCTGGATTAGCCGGTAGCGAAGCTGCCTTTTATTTAGCAAACAAAGGATATAAAGTAAAACTCTATGAAATGAGACCAGTTAAACAAACCCCTGCACATGTGACAAGTCATTTTGCTGAACTGGTTTGTTCAAACTCATTTAGATCTAATGATCCATTAAATGCAGTGGGTCTTTTAAAAGTGGAAATGCTTCATTTTGACTCACTAATACTTAAAGCTGCTGAAATCTTTAAAGTACCAGCTGGCAGTAGCTTGGCTGTGGATAGAACATTATTTTCTGAATATGTAACAAATCAAGTTAAAGCACATGAAAACATTGAAGTCATCCATGAAGAAGTCACAAATCTAGAACCTGATGAATATACTATTATTGCAGCAGGTCCACTGGCATCAGATCAGTTGTCCAAAGAAATTCAAGACAAATTACATTTGGAAAGTTTAAATTTCTTTGATGCGGTTGCACCAATCATTGATGCAAAATCCATTAATATGGATATTGCATACTTAAAATCAAGATATGATAAAGACGAGGCAGCATATATTAACTGTCCAATGAATAAACAAGAATACCTAAACTTCTATAAAGCTTTAATGACTGCAGAATCTGTGGCACCTAAAGACTTTGAAAATAATGTCTTTGAAGGCTGTATGCCTGTAGAGGATATGGGTAAACGGGGTATTGATACATTACGCTTTGGTCCACTCAAACCAGTTGGTTTAACCAAGCCTAATGGTGAAAAACCATACGCAGTTGTACAACTGCGACAAGATGATCTTAATAAGACAATGTATAATATGGTAGGTTTTCAAACACATATGAAGTGGGGCGACCAAAAGCGCGTCATTCAAATGATTCCAGGACTAGAAAAAGCAGAAATCTTACGCTATGGTGTTATTCATAAAAATACATATTTAGAATCACCCAAACATTTGAATAATGCCTTTCAAGTTCGAACGATCCCCAAATGGTTTTTTGCAGGACAAATTAGTGGGGTAGAAGGGTATATAGAATCTGCAGCATCAGGCTTAAGTGTTGCGATTAATTTAGATAACTTACTCACTAAAGGTATGATACGTCCATTACCGGTTGATACAATGATGGGTGCAATGGCACGCTATATTTCAAACTATCATCAGTACTTTGTACCGATGAATGCAAATTTCGGTTTATTTGATGCCATTGAAGCAAAAAAAACAGAACGTAAACAACTTTATTTAGAACGTTCAATGAAAGCCTTAAAAGATTATATTATAGGAGGCCTATAATATGGATCTGATTGCTTTATATAAAGATTATTTAATTGTTGAAAAGAACTATAGTGAACATACAGCTATTAGCTATATAAATGATATTAAAGGATTTGAAAGTTTCTTAATAAACGAAGGGTTTGCTAAAGATTTATTAGGCGCGAATCGTCCAAGACTGGCTAGAAACTATATATCTTATTTAGATAACCAAGACTTAAAGAAGAAAACAATATCTAGAAAACTATCAAGTCTTAAAAGCTTCTATAATTATTTAGTATTTAAAGACTATATAGATATCAATATATTTAGTGATATTAAAGCACCTAAAGTACCTAAAAATCTACCACATATCATCGATGATGAAGCTATTAAATATTTATTTGATTCAATTGATACATCAACACCCTTAGGGTATAGAAACTTACTCATTTTAGATTTGTTATATAGTTGTGGGTTTAGAGCAAGTGAACTCATAGGTTTAGAAATAAAAGATATTTATTTATCGAGTGGTCAAATATTAGTACATGGTAAGGGTAATAAAGATAGATACATCATTTTACATGATACTTTAATTGAGGAAATTAAGCATTACTTATCATTTGTTAGAGTCACTCTTTTGTCAAAAGGTGACAATACCAATGAAAAGAAACTGTTTATCAATTATAAGGGTGGTCCACTAACTGTTAGAGGACTTCGAGTGATTTTAAACCAAATTATTAAAGACAGTGGCGAAACCTATGCGATACATCCACATATGTTACGTCATGCATTTGCAACCACCATGCTCAATCATGGTGCTGATTTAAGGGTTGTTCAAGAACTACTTGGTCATGAACATTTAAAATCTACTCAAATTTATACACATGTTTCTAAAGAACAACTTAAAGAAAAATATATAAAGATGCATCCAAGGAATAAGCACAATGATAAAAATAAGTGACATCATCATAGAAGATGGTACAAACAATTTAAGCATTGACAAAGCACGTACAACCATACGTGCAGTTATTTATAAAAATAAGCAGCTATTAATGGTCTACGCACATCAGTTTAAAGACTACACCTTTCCAGGTGGTGGTATGAAAAAAGATGAAGATCATATGTTGGCACTTAAAAGAGAGATTAAAGAAGAGTTGGGTGCGAATCAAGTATTGAATATAAAACCACTTGGGTATATAGAAGAAAAACGTTATGGGCTCTCACAAAAACCAACCGTATACTTACAAACATCTTATTACTATTTTGCTGATGTTGAAGAGTTTGGCGAACAATCATTAGCAGAAAGAGAAAAAGAACATGGTGTTGAACCGGTTTGGATAGCTATTGATGAAGCAATCGCAATAAATAAAAAATCAATAGAGACATATAATCATAAACGCGGTATGAAAACTGTACTGCCA
Source organism: Acholeplasma sp. (assembly GCA_041675665.1). GTDB lineage: Bacteria > Bacillota_I > Bacilli_A > Acholeplasmatales > Acholeplasmataceae > Acholeplasma. Next base: position 3,556 of record JBAYTJ010000020.1, read on the forward strand.
AGAGAGATGGCTGTACTAAATTATTTAAAAGAATATTTTAAGGAGTAGAAACGATGAGAAAATTTGAAGTTGTAACATCTTTTATGGATGCAAATATTAATTTACCAAAGCGTGCAACGAAACATAGTGCAGGTTATGATATTGAAAGTGCAAAGGACTATGTCATCAATCCAGGTGAAATTAAAATGATTGATACTGGTATTAAAGTATGCATGAATGATAATGAAGCCTTAATGATTTATCCAAGATCATCATTAGGTATAAAAAAAGGTTTAACAATGTCCAATGCTGTTGGTATTATAGATAAAGATTACTACAATAATCCCAATAATGAAGGCCACATAATGATTCCATTATTTAATTTTAGTCAAGAAAAAGCTTTAATTCAAAAGGGTGAACGTATTGCACAAGGTATCTTTCAAACATACTTAACAACAAGTGATGATACAGTACAAATAGAACGTACCGGTGGCTTTGGTAGTTCAGGAAAGTAGCGAATTGTAAATAATTATGTTATTTAGCAAAAAAGTGATGTAAAAGTTATAAAACTTTATTGCAAAACATGTCCCTTTATGGTATATTAAGAAGGCTGTTAAATACACATGTAACATGTTTCTTATGTCAGGTGCTATGAATCTCATAGTGGCAGAAGGTAAAAGTGTTACAGAGGAAGAAAACTAAAAATCGAAAGGAAGTATATTAAATGGCAGTAGTATCAATGAAACAATTATTAGAATCAGGTGTACATTTTGGACACCAAACAAGAAGATGGAATCCTAAAATGGCTCCATACATCTTTACATCACGTAAAGATATTCACATTATCGATTTAAAGCGTACAGCTGTAGAAATCGAAAAAGCTTATGCAGCTTTATATGAAATTGCAAAAGATGGCGGTACAGTATTATTTGTCGGTACTAAAAAGCAAGCAGCTGAAGCAATTAGAGAAGAAGCTATCCGTGCAGGTCAATTCTTTGTTGACCATAGATGGTTAGGTGGAACTTTAACAAACTTCAAAACAATTAGAAAACGTATTAAATTATTACATGATCTATACGCAGCTGAAGCAGATGGCACATGGGCAAAATTACCTAAAAAAGAAGTTTTAGGTTTAACAAGACAACGTGCAAAACTTGAAAGATTCTTAGGTGGTATTAAAGATATGCAACGTATACCACAAGCGTTATTCGTTGTTGATCCAAGAACTGAAGAAATTGCAGTTTTAGAAGCACGTAAATTAGGTATACCAGTATTTGGTATTGTAGATACAAACTGTGATCCTGATTTAGTAGATTACATTATTCCTGCAAACGACGATGCAATCCGTGCAGTTAAATTATTGACATGGGTTATGGCAAATGCAGTTGTTGAAGCAAAAGGTGGCGTTGTTGAGAAATATGAAGACGAAGAAGAAGCACCTTTTGAACAAAATGACTCAAGAAAATCTAGTCCAAAACCAAGACAACCACGTCCTGATCAAAGACCTAGAACAGATAAAGTTGCACCTAAAGCAGAAGTTAAACCTGAAGTAAAACCAGAAGTTAAAGCAGAAGCTAAACCAGAAGTTAAAGTAGCTGAAAAAGCTGCACCTGCAAAAGAAGCAGAAAAACCAAGTGAAGACTTATCCGCTTTGAAAGTTGCTGAGTTAAAAGAATTAGCAAAAGCAAAGGGAATTGAAAATTACTCTAAATTAAAAAAAGCTGAATTAGTTGAAGCTTTAAGCAAGTAATATGACAAAGGGGATGAATATTTCATCCCTTTCTTTTATAAAGAATTAAAATATAGTATAATAAAAACGATAAACTAGTTAAGGAGAATTATATAAAATGACAATTACAGCAGCAATGGTAAAAGAACTTAGACAAAAAACCGGTGCAGGTATGTTAGACTGCAAAAAAGCTTTAGAAGAAACAAATGGTGATATTGAAGCAGCAGCGACACTCTTAAGAGAAAAAGGGATGGCTAAGGCAGCTAAGAAAGCGGATAGAATTGCCGCTGAAGGTTTAACTTCAATTGAAGTTAAAGATAATGAAGCAGTATTATTTGAATTAAATTCAGAAACAGACTTCGTTGCTAAGAATAACCAATTTATTGAGTTAATTGATGCATTAGGTCAATTATTCATGAATTCAGATGTAACAAATGCTGAAGATGCATTAAAATTAAAGGATGCATCTGGTAAAACAGTTGATGAAGTAATCTTAGGTGCAACAGCTAAAATTGGAGAAAAGATTTCTTTAAGACGTTTAATACGTGTAACTAAAGAAACAAACCAAGGTTTTGGAGCTTACAAACATATGGGTGGACGTATTTCAGTGTTAACTGTATTAGATAAACCAAATGATGAGTTAGCTAAAGACTTAGCAATGCATATTACAGTGTTTAACCCACAATTCTTAAGTAGAAAAGATGTTGATCAATCAACCATCGAAACAGAAACTAAAGTTTTATCTGAACAAATTGCTAATGATGAATCATTACAAGGTAAACCAGAAAAGATTTTAAATGGTATTTTACAAGGACGTTTAAATAAGACTTTACAAGAAATAGTATTACTTGATCAAGGTTTTGTAAAAGATCCATCTGTTACAGTAGCAAATCACTTAAAAGCAGCAAACAACAGTATTCTAGGTTATGTACGTTTAGAAGTTGGTGAAGGTATCGAGAAAAAAGTTGATGACTTTGCAGCTGAAGTTATGGCACAAGTAAACAAATAATAATCTTTTAAAAAGGGGTTGAATATTATGTATCAACGAGTCATTTTAAAAATATCTGGAGAAGCATTAAAGGGTGATGGCCAGTATGGCATTGATCCAAAAACCGTTAAAAAGATTGCGCAAGAAATAAAAAGTGTTAGAAATGCAGGTATAGAAGTAGCTGTAGTTGTTGGTGCTGGTAATTTATGGCGTGGTAAAACCGGTGAAGAACTAGGTATGGACCGTGCACAAGCTGATTATATGGGCATGCTCGGTACGATCATGAATGGGTTATCTCTACAAGATGCACTCGAAGCAATAGACATCCCAACACGTGTAATGACTGCACTACAAATTGCAGCTGTTGCTGAACCTTACATTCGAAGACGTGCTTTAAGACACTTTGAAAAGGGGCGTGTAGTTGTTTTAGCTGGTGGTACAGGTTCCCCGTATTTTTCAACTGACACAACTGCCGCACTACGTGCAGCAGAATTACATAGTGACGTCATCTTAATGGCCAAAAATGGTGTAGATGGTGTCTATGATAAAGACCCAAATAAACATAAAGATGCTGTACTTCTAAGACAGGTATCACACCAAGAAGTACTTGAGAAAAATTTACAAATAATGGATTCAACCGCAGCAAGTCTTTGTAAGGATAATCATATTGAGATACTCGTCTTTGATATGAACATCCCTGGTAACATATTAAAGGCTGCTAAGGGTGAAGCCATTGGTACAATTGTAAAGAATGGAGTAAACATATGAACGAACAAGCAGATATGATTTTATTAGAAATCGAAGAAAAAATGGAAAAAAGTTTAGAATCTTTAGGACGTGAATATGCAGCAGTGCGTACAGGACGTGCAAACCCAAATATTTTAGACCGTGTAATGGTAAGTTACTATGGCGTGGATACACCACTTAAACAAGTGGCATCTATTTCAGTACCAGAAGCGCAACAACTTTATATTAAACCCTTTGATAAATCTATTTTAAAAGATATTGAATTTGCGATTAACACCTCAAATTTAGAATTACCTCCAAGAAATGATGGCACAGGTATTCGTTTAGTACTACCTGCACTTACAGGTGAAAGACGTCGTGCACTCGTTAAAGATGTTGAAAAGATGGCTGAAGCTGGTAAAGTAGCAATCCGTCATATTCGTAGAGATGGTAATGAACACGTTAAAAAATTAGGTTTAACTGAAGATGATGAAAAAGGATACTTAGAGGATGTTCAAGTTTTAACAGATACATTTGTTAAAAAAATTGATGAATTAACTAAGGAAAAATCCGAAGAACTTTTAGATTATTAATAAAATGATCACCAATAATGATATTGGTGGTTTTTTTATCATTAGATTTGGTATAATAAAGAAAAAGGAGAAATAACATGAAAGCATTTGATTCACTTTCTCAAATTGTAAAACTGATATTACAGTTTTTCTTCGGGTGGCTTATTTCAGGGCTATACAGATTAATTAAGGGTATTCAAGAGGGCAATCTTGTAACGATTATTGTTGGTTTACTTGCATTATTCACAGGTATTGGGAATGTTATCTTCTGGGTTGTTGACTTTGTCACAATTTTATTAAGTAATAAGATCACGGTTTTGGTCTAGATTTAAATTATTAATAAAACTGCAAGCCAATATGACTTGCAGTTTTTATTTAGGCTTGTAACGCTGTAGATAAAGTATTATAATAATATTAAATACACATAAAGGAGCTTTAATATGACATTTGTAAAATGGATGGATGAACTACCATATATTACTAAAGTATTATTTTGTTTACCTTTTTTAGATATATTATGGGCAGTTTATAGAATCATCAAAGGTGCTGAACTGAAAAATACAGGTTTACTTGTTGTTGGTATCTTATGGATAGTTTTAGGTGGATGGGCATTATGGATTGTTGACCTCGTCACGACACTCATGTTAGGTAAACCAGTTTTAACGGATCCACTCTAATATTTGATGGCATACTTCATATAATGAGTATGCTTTTTTCTTTGTGGTATAATTATATATAATTATTTTTGGAATTTAATCGAATATCAAAAACGAATCAAAGAAAGGATTTTTGTGGTCACTGATGGTGAGCACATGAGGGCTTGCAAGATGAAGGTAGAAGGATTTAAGTATCATGGTACAAATAAAGCATATTATGCATATTATAAAGATGGAAAATGGGATGAAGGGAAATTAGATTCATCCATTCATTTTGAAATTTCAGCAATGGCTGTAGCACTTCAATATGGTCAATCAGTTTTTGAGGGTTTAAAAGCATATCGTACAAAGGATAATCGTATTTTGTTATTTAGACCAGAGGCAAATGCTAAAAGGTTACAGGGTAGTTGTGAGCGTTTATTAATGCCTAAAGTACCAGTAAATATGTTTTTAGATGCTGTAAAAAAAATTGTTGATGAAAACCGCGATTTGGTACCTAGTTATGAATCCGGTGGCACTTTATATATAAGGCCTTTTGTAATTGGTACAGAAACAGTGATGGGTGTACGTCCAGCGAATGAATTTTTATTTTGCATTGTTGCAACACCTGTAGGTAGTTATTTTAAAGATGGATTCAATCCAATTAACTTAACAACCACACCATATGATCGCGCTGCTCCAAATGGCTTAGGTCATGTAAAGTCTGGTGCAAACTATGCAGCTAGTTTATATCCTAAGCAATTAGCTAAACAACAAGGGTTTGATGATTGTTTATATTTAGATCCTAAAACACATACAAGAATTGATGAAACTGGTGCGACCAATATTATTGCGATTAAGGGCAATCAATTCATTACACCACAATCAACATCAATATTACCAAGTATAACCAATAATAGTTTGCAAACCATTGCATCAAAGATGTTACATATGGATGTTATTTCTAGAGCCATTGAAGTCAAAGAGTTAAATAACTTTGATGAAGTTGGTGCATGTGGTACGGCAGCAGTTATTACACCGATTGCCACAATTTTCGATAATGGTACAACTTATGAATTCAAATCCTATGAAAAATTACACAAATTATATGAAATGCTTCAAAGTATTCAATTTGGTGATATAAAAGAAGAGTTTGGTTGGGTCATTGAAGTTTAGTTTGTTATAATAAAGTGTACTTGAAAGGAATCATTCATGAATATAAAAAATCTGCCTAAACATGTTGCTATTATATTGGATGGTAATGGTCGATGGGCAAAAAGATTACATCTACCTAGATCTACTGGTCACTATCAGGGTGGCTTTAATGTTGCTAGAATAGCAAACCATGCCAGTAAGCGTGGTATTGAAGAATTAACAATTTATGCTTTTTCAACAGAAAATTGGAAAAGACCTAAAGATGAAGTTGATTATTTAATGACAAAACCAATTGAAGTTGTCCATGCAAATAAAGAAAAAATATTTGAAGCAAATATACGTATCCAATTTAAAGGCAGACGTGATCGGTTTTCAAAAGAACTATTGGCATTAATGGAAGAACTTGAATCAACAACAAAAGTTTTTGATGGAATGATTTTAAATGTTTGTGTCGACTACGGCAGTTATGATGAAATTGTTACAGCGTTTAAAAATCTAGAGACTTTAGATGAAAAAAGTGTTTGTCAAAAACTGATGATACCTCGACCTGTGGATTTCTTAATTCGTACAGGTGGTGAACAAAGATTATCAAATTTCTTGTTGTGGCAAGCAGCCTATGCAGAACTATATTTTACTAAGAAGTATTGGCCTGCATTTAAAGAAAGACATTTTGATAAAGCATTAAAAGAGTTTTCAAAAAGACATAGACGTTTTGGAGGGCTATAATCATATGAGAAAAAGAATTGTAACCGCACTTATTTTAGGATTAGCCTTAATACCAATTACTGTATTAAATTACCCATTATGGATGTTTAATATATTCCAAGTCGTTATGATGTTGTTTGTTATCTTTGGCGCACTTGAATTAATTCACATGTATGAAAAGGAAAAACCAATAAAACCAGTTGTTCAAGTTGTAGTGATTGTATTATCACTACTTACATACTTGAATGTTGGTGGTATGATTGAACCTTTAAATCCGCAAGTACTACCTGGTTTACTTTTAATTACGTTAAATTTAAACCCGGTGATAATTATTTCGTTTGTAACGGTGATATTACTTAGTCTATTAGTATTTATTGATGATTTTAGTGGACCTGATTTAGGGAAAGCATTTACGATTATTAATTATGTTGGACTTGGTGCAGCATCAATTACAATTTTACGTTACTTAGGTGTACGTTTCATTGTCTATGTCGCACTCATTTCAATGGTTACTGATATCTTTGCATACTTCTTTGGGATTGCTTTTGGTAAACATAAAATGGTACCAAGAATTTCACCTAAAAAATCTTGGGAAGGTGCAATAGCAGGTACAATTTTTGGTACCCTAATTGCAGCAACCTTTGCAATATTTTATGGTGTTATATTTAGTCCTGAAGGTTTCTTAGGTGATGTATTTAACCCTGAAGGGTATCGCACTATTTTTGATAACTTCACAAGTATTGGTAATGAACCATTATTTATTCAGGCATTAATCATTATTCCTATTACTTTACTAGGTTCTATTTCGGCACAAATTGGAGATCTAGTCGCTTCCAAATTGAAACGCAATTATGATATTAAAGACTTTGGAAATATTTTTCCTGGTCATGGTGGGGTTTTAGACAGATTTGATTCAATTATATATATAGGCATTATATTTTTAGGTATATTTATTTTAATTAAACAGTTTTACCCGATGTAGACACTATTAAGGAGTAACATAGCTTATGGACTTTTCACAACTATTTGGTTTATTATTTAACGTTTTAACATTTTTAATTGTTTTAACAGTCATTATCTCTATACATGAATTGGGACACTTTCTTTTTGCTAAAAGAGCCGGTATATTAATTCATGAGTTTTCAATTGGGATGGGACCTCAAGTATTCGCAAAGAAAAAAGGTGACACCAAATATGCATTGCGTGCAATACCACTAGGTGGTTATGTTGCGATGAGTGGTGAAAACGGTGATTATGCTCTGATTTCTAAAGGTTCTGTTGTTGGTATTTGCTTAAATGAGATTGGTTTAGTTACGCGTATTTTACTTGATCAAAATCAAAAGAAGCCTTTGGTTGTTGGTGAAGTGGTTGACTTTGATCTTTACGGTGAAAATTTAAGTGAGCTATTTATTGAACTTAAAACATCAGATGGACAAGTTACCAGATATCAAGTAACGCGTGATGCAAAATACTATTATGGTAAAGCTAAAGAATTACAGATTACACCAGAAGAATCATCTTTTGCATCTAAAACAATTTGGGAACGCTTCTTAGTCTTATTTATGGGACCAATGATGAACTTTATATTGGCACTCCTATTATTTATTATAGTCGCTGCCGTACAAGGAAAACCAAGCGAGGACAATATTGTACATGAATCATCTAATCCAGGCTTAATAGCTGGGGATATGATTGTCAATATAGATGGTGTAGATGTTGAAAATATTCATGATATACGTACCATTAGTGAACAATTAAATTCACATGTTGTACCAGTTGTTGTTATTCGTAATGGTATGGAAGAATCTATTAACTTATATGTAACAGTTGTTTTACAAAATCTTGGCTTAGTTAATGATACAACAGACCCCTTAAAAGATGGCGCTTTTATTGCCGGTTTGGGCGGTAAAGCAAATAGTGCCGGATTAAATATAGGGGATGAAATTACTGCTATTAATGGTACTCCAATTAGTTCTTGGTCAGATATTATTCCAATTGCTAGAAACTATAATGATACCAGTATTACAATCAATGTCTTACGTGATGGTGAAGCTTTAACATTTACATATGATGTATTACCTCAAGAAACACTTGAAAAATTAGGACATGAGAGTGTTGCAATACGTTTTGGTTTCCAATCGGGTTCTGAATTTGATTTGCTTTATACATTATATAATCCGTTCCAAAGATTTGGAAATTCAGTCACTGAAATGGTCTTTACCATTGGTATGCTATTTAGTCCAACCAGTGGTGTGGGCGTATCTGATCTTGCTGGTCCTGTTGGTATCTTTAGTTTGGTATCCAATGCTGCCGCTGGTGGGTTTATTAATTTATTAGCATTTGTTGCATTTTTATCAGTCAATATTGGACTGATGAATTTGCTACCAATACCAGCACTTGATGGGGGACGCTTAATTTTCTTAGGTTATGAGGCAGTAACCAAAAAGAAGATACCTACAAAAGTAGAAGGTATAATGAATAATGCATTCTTTATATTATTATTAATGCTATTTGTTTTCGTAACATGGAATGACATTTTAAGAATTTTTACATAATTCAAATATAGACTTTAAAGGGCCATTTAATCAAAAAGTGGCCCTTTTTTATTAAGAAAGTGTAAATTACTGAAAGTTTTTACATTTAATTTATTTTCTCACTAATTTTCCAAATAAAAGGTTGACTTATTTTGTGTATATGATAGAATAAGAAAGGTCCACTTCTTTGGAAGCAATAATCTAATCGTTATCTAAAGATAAAACTTAATCGACAACAAAATATAAAAAGTTGTTGACAAGGTTATTTTATAATGATAGAATGATTAAGCGCTCAAACGAAGAGACGCAAAAATGAGTCTTTGAAAACTGAATGATGATGAACAAGAGAAA
>JBAYTJ010000021.1:0-12878 GCA_041675665.1 Acholeplasma sp.
ATATACAGAAGGTATTAGCTACACCCTATTATATGAAGTAACCGGTGGCGATCCAGTACCTGAAGTATCGATTGAAGTTGCACCTTTATCAGGTGTTACATTAGATGGTGATGTCGCAACATTTACAGAACTTGGCACGTATGTCTTTAGCATTACGGCAGAAAATAGTGTTGCAACGATTACTAAGACAATTACTGTAAAGGTTACAGATTCATTAGTATTCTTCTCAGAAAACTTTGAAGAAGAACCTGACTATACCGCAACAACTATTGGAACGGGTGCATTTGATTATATGGATGGACAGGCAAACTTTACAACAGGGACAACATCCGGACAAGTATTCTTACACGTGCCAGTTGGAAATATTGATAATTCATTTGTGATCACTGAAGATGTTACTGTTCGAAGTAATACATTTTCTAATGTGATGTTTATATATGCGAATAATGGCTTTGGTACAACGGATATTGCATTAGGTGTTGCTATTGAGAATGGACAAGTACGTAGCCATAATGGTTCTTCTTGGAGTTTAGTTCCAGACGCACCAAATGTATTAAATCAAACAATCGAACTTAAAGCAATCGTCAATATTGACAAGGGTGAATTCGAATTATTTATTGATGGTTTGAGTTATGGTGTATTACCATTTAGACATCCGGATTTAAGTAATCAAATGACGCATTTATATGTAGGTTCTGATAAAGTAGGTACAGATTTTAGTATTGACAATATAGAATTGTCATACATCTTAGCACCTCAAATGACTGTGGATGTCACAACTGCGAATGTTGATATTGATACAGATCCGACATTTGAAGTCCTCTATACCGTTACGGATCCTGTCATTACACCATCTGTTTCAATCACTGGTGAAGATAAACCAGGCTATGAAATTAATGGTGATATCATTACATTTACGAATATAGGCACATTTGAATTTACAGTGACAGCATCTAATGGTATTTATGAAGTATCTGAAACGATTGTTATCACTGTAGAAGGCTCAAATTTCGCACCAATTATTGCAGTTAATGAAGCAGAAGCATTCCTAGACTTTGATGTTGAGCAAACTTATATATTAGATTATGATGTAACAACAGGCAATCCAACACCAAATGTTGAAATTACAGCGAATCAAACAGAAGGATTTACAATGACAGGTGATGAAATAACCTTTACAAAACCAGGTATTTATGAATTCATGGTGAAGGCTACAAATAGTATTGGTAGTGATGAACAAATGATTACTGTACATGTAAATGATGATACGTTTGTCATGATGGAATCATTTAATGAAGCTAGAGATTATGAATTTACAACAACAGGTGCTGGTGATGTAAGTTATGATAATCATAGTCTACATTTAACCACCGGTATTGCTCCAAACTCAGTATTTATAAGTATTCCATTTGGTGCGCCATTATCACAATCATTTACGATATCACAAACAGTCACAGTAAATACAGCGGCATTTTCAAACATATTATTTATTTATGGTGATAATTCAAATGCATCAACACACATCGGTGTCGCAATTGCTGTTGAAAATGGTGTATTAAAATATCATGATGGTGCATGGCGTTCTGTTGCAGGATATGATGCGATATTAGGTCAAACACTTGACATGATGGCGTATGTTGATATTGATGCACAAACTGTTGATTTATATATTGATGGTGCATTCGTCATTCAATTTGGATTTAGAACACCATCACTAGCAAATAACTTAACACATCTATATTTAGGATCTGATAAACAAAATGCGGATTTTGAAATCGATAATTTAGTGATCCAATATATTGAACAACCTGAACTAGTGCTTGATGTTGATACCATTTCACTGGATATCGATGTGACACCAACGCATACTGTTTTATATACATCAAATGAACCAGTTGTCATAACAACCACACATGAAGAAGGTGTTAGTATAGATGGTGATGTATTAACATTTACAGCAGTTGGAACATATGAATTTATCGTATCTGCTTCTAATGGCATTAGTACAACATCTAAAACATTTACTGTTGTTGTCACATCAAGTTTATATGCACCTGTATTAACGATCAATGAGACTGAGGTTGCAATTGATCTGACATTGGATGATGCCTATCAATTAGATTATACTGTGGATGCAAATCCAGCAGCTACAATTGATGTTTCAGTTGATATAGAAACTGGTTATACACTTGTAGATGGCCTATTCACATTTGAAGCTGAAGGTGTATATGTTGTTACTATTACAGCTACAAATGAAAAGGGTAGTGTATCAGATATTGTAACAATTACAGTTTCAGAATCTGGTTATGAACCAGTACTAACGGTTTTACAACCGAGTGTTGCAATTGATTTAGTAAATGAAAATAGTGTAACACTTGATTATAGTGTTGATGCGATACCAAGTGCATCAATTGATATTGAAGTTGATCAATTATCTGGATATACACGCATAGATAATGTGCTTGAATTTACTGATGCTGGTACGTATGTTGTAACAATTACTGCAACAAATGCGTTTGGTCAAGACACTCAAACAATAACAATCACAGTTACTGATTCACGATACCTACCAATGATTACTGTAAGTGATGATGCACCAGAAGTCGACTTATTCTTTGATAATGTATATACATTAGATTATTTAGTTGATGCCAATCCGGTAGCTGATGTTGAAATATCAGTCGACTTGGAAACAGGTTATCAATTAGATGAACAAACTTTAACATTTAGTCAAGTAGGTACGTATGTTGTAACAATTACGGCAACAAACATCAAAGGTAGTGTGACAAAAGATATTACAATCTTAGTTGTTGAAACACAAGCCGTATCATATGAGTTTACATATGAATTTGATTCAATACCAGCAGATATGACATATGGTGGTACTGGTACAGCAACTGTAGAAGATGGCATATTGGTACTTGAAACTGGTGCAGCAAATGGACGTGCAATATATGGTGGTACGTTTGACAGGTTGCTTCAAGGCACATATGCTGCAGAAACACGTGTTAGATTAACCGCACCAGTATTTACAAATATTATGTTGTTATATTCTGGTACAAGTAATGTATTAGGTATTGCCGTACAAGATGGCATATTAAGATATCAAAATGGTTCGACATGGTACAACTCAAATATCGCAATTCCTTATGATGAGTTTGTAACAATTAAAGCTGTAACAACTGTTGGTTCTGGTACGTTTGATTTATATGTCAATGGTACTAAATATAGTGATTTATCATTAAGAACTAAAGGTGCAGCAGAAGCAACCGTTAACCGATTTGCAAGTCATGGTATTGATAATAGAATTGGCCAAAAAATGGAAGTTGATTATTTTAGAGTTTATCAAGTATCACCTGAAATTTATATGACCGAAAGTGCACATGTTGTTGTCTTAACTATAGATAATACACTTATGTTAGACTTTGAACTTGGTCAAGGGATACCAACAACCTACGAATTAACAGCTGATATAGAAACAGGTTGGTCATATTTAGATCAAATGCTAACATTTACAGAAGCTGGATTCTATACATTTACAATAACAGCTGAGAATGCTTTTGGTTCAACAACACAAACATTTGAAGCTGATGTACAACTTGGTGATAGTGAACCTGAAATTACTGTTAATGAGTCTACTAAGACCATAGATTTAGCAGGTCCAACGAATACATACACACTAGACTTTACAACCAATGTTACAAATCCAATATCAACCCTTACAATTAGCGTTGATCAATTAGATGGGTATTCATTGGATGATCAAACCATCACATTTGTAGAACCAGGTGTATATGTGGTCACGATAACATATCAAAATGAAAACTCAACGGCAACTGAAACTATTACAGTTACAGTCATAGAAACAGCTGCTACAAACTATGAATATGCGAATGAATTTGATGTGATTCCAGCATCAATGACACTAACAGGTACGGGTTCTGCAAATATTGTAGATGGTACATTAGTACTTCAAACAGGTGCAACCAGTGACAAAGCAACCTATGCAGATTCATTTGAACGAGCACTTACGGGTACGTATGCAGCAGAAGTCAGAGTTAAATTAACAGGTACAAGTTTCTTAAACTTAATATTGTTATATTCTGGTAATAGTAATGTATTAGGTATTGCAGCGCAAGATGGTACCATTCGATATCAAAATGGATCGTCATGGGTCAATTCAGGTATTGCTATTCCGCAAGATGAGTTCTTCACACTAAAAGCTGTAACAAGTGTTGGATCAGGTACATTTGATCTATATGTTAATGGTCATAAATATAGTGATTTATCACTTAGAACAAAAGGTGCAGCAGAAGCAACTGTTACACGCTATGCATCACAAGGTATTGATGGTAGACAAGATCAAATGATGGTATTAGATTACTTTAGAATTTATCAAATTTCACCAGAACTATATGTAGAACCTGCAACAACCGTTACTTTAAATGTAGATAACACATTATCGTTTGAAGTCGGTCAAGGTTTACCAACGAATGTTTTATTATCAGCAGATGTTGAAACTGGATGGAGTTATAATGATCAAGTGATAACATTTACCTCAGAAGGATTCTATAATTTTACAGCAAATATTTCTACAGCTTATGGTAGCACCGTTAAAACATTTGAAGTTGAAGTGTTAATGGGTGATACTTTCCCTGAAATAACTGCGAATGAGACACAAGCAACACTGGATTTATCAGGTCATACACATCAATATCAATTAGATTTTACAACCAATGTGACAAGTCCTGAGTCAACACTATCAATTTCTGTTGATCAACCAGATGGTTATAGCATCGATGGTCAGAGCATATGGTTTAATCAAACTGGTGTATATGTTGTGACATTAAGCTATGAAAATACAAATGGGGTTGCTACAGATACAGTAACCATAAATGTGACTAAATCAGCATTCACTAACACCGTCTTATATGATACATTTGATGTTTCTGGTAATTTAAATGCGTATACACTTTCAACTTCTGGTACAGGTCAAATCAGCTTAGTGGATGAGGTTTTAGATGCTGACGGTGGCGTATTATCACTAACAACTGGTGAAACTTCAGGGGCAGCATTTGTTGATATGTCCTTTGGTAATCCATTAAATGGACTAGTAGTATCTGAAGCACGTATCCAAGTTGGATCAACAGCATTTTCAAATGTGATGTTCATCTATGCCTCTGGTACAGCAATTGTTGCACCAGTAGCATTCGATGCAGGCCATGTTAGATATCATGATGGTAGCTGGAAGACAACAGGCTTCTTATATGAGGTTGATACTTGGTATACAGTAAAAATGGTTATTAATGTCACAGCTCAAAACTATGATCTGTACATTGATAATGTATGGATTGGAACATATGGATTTAGAACTCCAGCATCATCTAATGATATGGTTAGATTTAGAAATGGAGCAGACAAGGTAAATAGTAGTATTTTATATGATTATATTGCTGTTTATAACATCATATGAGAAGGAATAATTTAATGAAAAAAACAATAAAATCAATCGTATTAGGACTTACATTATTTGCATCAGTCTTGATTTTATGGGGATGTAATGAAAACATTCAAATAGCAACAGACACATATTATTTAATCAATGAATTTGGTAGTGCACCGATTTATGTTGAAGGCAAAGCAGAAGCGGGAGATCTCTCAGGAGATTTCCCCGGCGTTGTCCGTGTTGCACACGATTTACAAGCAGATATTTTAAGTACAACCGGTGCAAATTCTGTAATTACTGATCAAAAAGGCGATTTACTTGGTAAAGAAAATGTAATCATTATCGGTACCATAGAAAAAAGCCAAATGATCAAAGAACTTGATCTATTAGGCAAAATAGATACGAGTAAATTGACAGATAAATGGGAATCTTACATTATTCAAGTTATACATGATCCATTTGATGATGGACGTGTTGAACGTGCGCTTGTTATTGTAGGATCAGATCGTCGTGGTGCCATTTATGGTACGTACAAAATTTCTGAAATGCTTGGAGTTTCACCATTTAAGTTTTTTGGTGACAATGAACCAACGCCCATTGAAAACTTTGAATTACCAGGTGATTACTATAATTTTAAAGATGAACCAACAGTTCAATATCGAGGCATTTTTATCAATGATGAAGAAGAACTAGCAGCTTGGAGTCAACAATTTGATGAAGGCAAATCGATGGGACCAAACATGTATCATCATATTTTTGAGATGTTACTTAGATTAAATGCGAATTATATTTGGCCGGCAATGCATGGTGCATCGGATGCATTTAATGATCATCCTGAAAATGCACGTTTAGCGGATTATTATGGCATTGTTGTAGGTACATCGCATGTTGATATGATGCTTAGAAATAATAATAATGAGTGGAGCTCATTTGTAGCGCAATACAAAATTGAACACAACTATACAAAAGAAATTAAATATGATTATACAGTGAACCCAGAAATACTAAGAGAATATTGGCGTACAGCTGTGGAATGGAATAAAGACTATGAAGTTCAATATACTTTAGGTATGCGTGCTGTGCACGATGAACCAATTCCAGCTGAAAATATCAACCAAGCACCATGGTATGGAGATCGTGTTGCATTAATGGAAAACATTATTGAAGACCAACGTCAGATCTTAAGAGAAGTTTTAGATAATCCAACACTTGAAGATGTATTTATGGTTTTTACACCGTATAAGGAAGTTCAAGAAATTTATAATCAAGGACTTGAATTACCAGAAGATGTTACCATTATTTGGGTCAATGATAATCACGGGTATATTCGTCAATTACCAAATGCACAAGAGCGTGAACGTGCAGGTGGCAATGGTCTATATTATCATAACTCCTATTGGGGTCCAGATAATGAATCTTATATGTGGTTAAACTCAATGCCACATGCATTTTTCAGACAAGAACTCAGTAAAGCAATTGCATATGGTACAACTAAAAACTGGATATTAAATGTTGGTGATATAGTTCCTGGACAAACATCTCTTGCTTATTTTATTCAATATGCTTATGATGCAGATCGCTATAATGGTGAAAATGCTTATCAATATGCATATGA
This sequence comes from Acholeplasma sp., assembly GCA_041675665.1. Taxonomy (GTDB): domain Bacteria; phylum Bacillota_I; class Bacilli_A; order Acholeplasmatales; family Acholeplasmataceae; genus Acholeplasma. The sequence goes on from JBAYTJ010000021.1 coordinate 7,062, forward strand.
TTTAGGTAAAAATGAATTTGGTGAAGCATTTGCATCAGACATTGAAGGTATTTTACGTGATTATGGGTTATATACCCATGTTAGAAAACTTGAAATGATGGCTGTTGACTTATATACAAACACTAATTATTCAGATGAATATCAAAAACTAATGAGTCAGTACAAAGATTTACTAGACCGAGCAGAGTCTGTATATGAGCGATTGCCTGATCACAAAAAAGATGCATTTTACTTGTTGATTTTATATCAAGTACGCAGTGCTTATAATTATAATGCACAATTTTACTATGCAACAAATGCAAACAGTGCAGTCCAAGCTGGTAAAGCCATTACAGCATATAATAGTTACTATCAAACATTAGATTATTACGATGCACAAATGTATGAAAATAGTTATTATAACAATGTTGTATCCAATGGTAAATGGGATGGTATTTTAGAACCAAACTATTACATACCACCAGTTGCAGCTGGTATTGCAGAAGGTGGATTTGCGCTTGAAACCTATCCGTTTGAAGGTGGGGTTATCGTTGAAGGTGAAAAGGTAGAAAATGATGATTCAGTATTAACATTTGGTAATTATGCCAAAGGTAGAAAATTCATCGATGTATTTGCTAAAGGCGCAATGGGCGTTAATTTTACAGCGACTGTATCAGATCCATGGATTCAATTAACAAAAACATCTGGACATCTTGATGATAATGAACGTATTTGGGTTGAAATTGATTTTGATAATCTAAGTTATGGGACACATTCAGGCACAGTTACAATACAGTATAATGGTGTGACCAAAGTGATAGATATAGAAGTTTCAAATCAAGACTTGACCCTTGGTGAAAAAGTTTATGTTGAACAAGATGGTTATGTCTCTATGGAGGCTGAACATTTTACAACTGTACATAATAATCATGTCCAAACTTGGGAAACATTAAAAGATCTTGGACGTATTCAAGGAGATATGATGCGTACAGTTTCACCAAATCTTGTGGGTACTTCTGAGTTAGACTACTTAGAAAACGGTGCATACTTATCTTATGATGTTTACTTTAATCAAGCCGGTACCTTTGATATGGAAGTCTATCGTTTACCAACTTTAAATGCAAACGGTCGTTTACGTTTTGCCATACAGGTAAATGATGACAAACCAGTACTTTTAGAAGGTCAATTAGATGCCGAAGTAGGTAATTTAGATTGGCAATATGGCTTATTTAACCAAATATTTAAACATAGATTAAGTATAGATATTCCAAATGCTGGTATCCATACAATCAAGATTTACAGTATTGATCCATATCTTGTATTTGATAAGTATGTGATTTATACAGAAGGTTATGATCACTCTAATTTAGGACCGAATGAATCATATAACACATATTATAATAATGATGTTCAATCAAGTTATTATGATGCATACTATGAAACTAAATACTTACCTGAAGTCGATTATAGTTTGATTGATCAATGGGGTAGTGGGTATGTCGTAGAACAAAATAACAAGGTTTTAATTGAATCAGAATATGCACAAGAAGCATCAGCGTATGCTTATACAACAAATCCATTAAATGGTGGTTGGTTGTTAACAAGTCATCAAGGTGGCATGGCAATGCGTACGAAAGAACTCAACTTCAACTACACAGGTTTACACAGTATTGCCCCAACATTAAATTATCAAGTTGCATTTAATAACACTGGACAATATAACGTATGGGTACGTGTTGATGCACCGCATTACTCAGCAAATTCATTTGGCTTTGGTATGAATGGTATTCAAATATTTGAAGTACCAGGCGGTCTATATTCTTACCAAACAGAGGAAGCATATATTTGGAAACGCGTCGGCACAATGAGTGTTAGCCAAACTGGTGTACAAACCGTTCAAATCTATGCAATGGCTGATGGTCTCAGTATCGATAAAATCTACTTAACAAAAGGTAGTGAAAATCCAGAAAATGGCGTAGTAACATCACTTAGAATGGAAACCTTTAATTCAAATAATATGGTGCTTACAACAGATGAAATGATACTAAGAAATCAACTCAAAGCAGTCATCGACAATTTTGGTGGTCTTTATAGTATTGCACATGGCGAGGCATTAGGTAGTTATCTGACAGATGATGTGAATCTATTTAGAGCATCATTACAAACAGTTTATAATTTATATAATGCGACAACACCACTAGAAAATAGTAGTGTTGAAGCTGCAATCAACGATTTATCCAATAAATATATGACGATGCTTGAAAATAAACAAAAAACAGATGATACACAAAACTATTTATTATATGAAGACTTTAGTCAAATGACGCCTGGCTTAGTACCTTTTGGAATCGAACAAGATTTCATTGTGGGTGATGCAGGGTTTAGAATATATGAGATAGATGAAGTCAAACATTTAAGCGTTCGAACCTTCCATGAAAATAGAGCACGTACTCAGTCTGTATTATTAGCATATGATTTTTTACAGCCAGCAACCAGTGAGTTTATTATAGAAACACGAGTACGCTATAATGATGCAAGATGGGGTAATATGCTCTATGTATTAAATGAATCAGGTGAGATTGCAATCTCTATTGCATTTGAAAATTCAAATGGTCCATCTAGAGACATTGTTATCTATAATGGACAAAATAAAGTTGTAGTCGGGCGCTTTGAGTATGACGAATGGGTTGATTTAAAAGTCACAACAAATATTTTAACAAATACATTCACAGTTGAAATAAATGGTGAATCAGTCAATCAAGTATTTGCATACAGAAACACTTCATCAAGTTTAGACAGATATCAATTTGGTGTGCAAAATTCAGTCGATTCAAAACTTGATGTTGCATACATCAAAGCATACTTAACAGCGGATAGAGTGATTAATGATATTGATGAATTAGTCAACTTAATAAGCTTTACAGATCCAAATAAATATGATGATCAATTACTGATGCCAATCATACCTGAAGGCTATGAACTCGAAATCATTAACAGCTCACAACCTGATGTCATTGATCTTTATGGCAACATCAAACCAGATATTATTGAACAAGTTGTTCAATTAACGATTCAAGTTAAAGATCTTCAAACAGATGAAACAAGACAAATCTCAGATATAGATATAGTTATACCAGGGGTTAGTGTCTTAGAAGCCAAGCAAGTATTATTAGCATTCATAAGTGAAACAAATCAAATGACAGAAAACTTACCAATTGGTAATCAAGTAGGTACATTTGATGAAACAATTTTCCAAACGCTAGAAACACAAATGATTGAAGCAAATAATTTATATAATCAAACAGACATTTATTATGCGGATGTATTAATGATCATGTCAGATATCAATGTCACCATGGATGCACTCTTAACATCTAGAATTATGAGTGAAACTGTTGATAATCAACAGTTAACATATTATGCATTGGATCATTTTGACCATTATATGGCAAACGTATTACCATATGGATTTACAAATGTCGGTACGGGCACATTTAGTGTTGATTTATTCGAAGAAAATGAAAATACATATTTAAGATATAACACAGGTGCACCTGGAACAATTACCAACTACTTACAATTTACAGAAGCTTTATCAGGTACAGTTTATATTGATGTAAAAGTCAAAGATCTTACCAATTCTGCAAGTCAGTTTACGAATTTAATTTACTTAATGAATGATACAGATTCCAATAAATATGGCATTGCAGTAGCATTTGAACGAAGTGGTGGACAAACGTATCTACAATATCATGATGGTAGTGGTTGGAAACGCACTGGTAATATTGGTTCAAACGTTTATACACCAGGCATGGAAGTAGAAGTATCGCTCATATTAAATATCGATGAAGCAACTTACGATATATATATGGATGGCAATCTCATCTATGAAAATGTAGGTTTTAGAGCAACAGATATTAGAAATAACTTAACACGTTTAATGTTTGGTACAAGTAGACAAAATGAAAATGTACTGTATGACTACATTAAGGTGTATCAAGTATCCGAAGTGGAGGTTACATCATGAAAAGACTAATCAGTTTAATCTTAATAATGGTAGCTTTACTGGTGCTTTCTGCATGCAATCAAACAGGTGATCAGTCAGACGATACAAAGTGGCAGATTGCTGCCAACACAAACCATACCTATATTTATGAAGAGGTTTATGTAGGTTCAAACAAAGATATATTATTAGATTGGTATTTAAAGATTGATGATGGTGCGTATGAATTGTTAAAAACAGATGCTAAAGCAGTTTATTTTAAAACTGAAGTTATCGGCACTTACACATTTAAAGCACAAGATGGTGACCAAACATCTAATGAAGTCGTGATTAGATACGAAGACCTTTTTGGTCAGACATTTGGGCAATCACCATTAATGGAACGACCATCAAGAGGTATCGATTACTCAATGGACGATGGCACCAAGCAAACGTTGATCCACCAATCTCAAAATCGTACAGCTGACCAATATACATATTTTAAAAATATATATGGTACCCGATATATTATTTCGGCAGACATCGATATACTTGGCATTAATGGTCAAGAACCATATCCAAAAGCTGGTTTGCTTGCTGCACAACTTAATGATAGAAAAATACTCTTTGCATTTGATGCAAGAGCACATTTAGATAATGATGATGTCATTGTTGTAAACCACACAGCAACCCATGGTGGCACTTGGGATTGGCCAGGGAATATTTACCGTTTAAGAGATATTAATTTTAGAACCAATAGTGGTGGACATGTGACATACAAATTAACCGTTATTAGAGAAGATACAACGTTTTACTTCTTTTTAGATGGTGTATTAATTATACAAGAAACATTTCCGGATTTAGAACAAGCAACGGTTGCAGGCACATATACGATGGGACAATCCGTCGCTTATACGAATTATTATGCATATCAAGATGATCCAAATGATGATAATGATGCATATAGTTTAGCTGTCCAAACGATGCTTAATAGATAAAATAAGTGTAATCCAGGGCTTATACCTTGGATTACACCACTTTAATTAGAGGATGAATAAATGAAATCAAATAAAATTAAAAAAATCTTAATCTTAATCACTGGATTTGTCTTAACATTCATGGTTGCATGTACTTCTGGAGAAACATCCATTGAAGCGACGAGTGTTCTTTTTACAGAGGATAATATCACATTAAATTTAGGCGAAAACTATCAATTACAAGCTGTGATATCACCAGAAGATGCAACTGATAAAACGCTAGAATTTGGTGCAACAACAGAGTTCTTTACAGTTTCATCAAGTGGTTTAGTCGAAGCATTAGCTGTTGGCACAGGTACAGCTTGGGTAAAAACTACAAATGGCATGACAGATACAATAACGATAACTATCATTGATGAATCAGATATTCCTGTTGAAAACATTATTTTAAGTATCAGTACACTACAACTTTATGTAGATGATACATATCAAATCACAGCGACTATTATTCCCTATAATGCAACAGATAAAAGGCTTTCTTATGAATCGAACAATACCGATGTTGCTAATATTTCACAAGATGGCATTGTAACTGCTTTAAGTGTTGGTGAAGCTACAATGACCATACGAAGTACGAGTAATGTAACAACAAACTTAAATGTTATTGTCTCTGAAAAACAATCAGCATTAACGTCAAATACTTTAGGTAATTCAGATTATGGATTCACCTATACTGCCGGATTTAATTTAACACATGCCGATGACGAAAACCCTTATGTAGAAACAAATAACTCAGGTGAACAACGCATTTATTTTGAATCGTTTGATCGCATAGATTATATTGTTTCAACCAAAATTAAATCAAAGAACACATCAACA
>JBAYTJ010000022.1:0-12870 GCA_041675665.1 Acholeplasma sp.
ACATTCAATCTTACATTAAGTGATGGTACAATTGATGGTAATCTTACAATTATTGCACCTAATTTAACGCTAGATAACTATACAAGTGTATTAGGTGATATCCATATAGAAGCAATATCTGATGAATCATTTACAGGGCATACCCCAATGCTTGCTGTTCATGTTTATGCTCCAAATAGTCGTATTATCTTGAATAATACCGTCGAATATTTATATATAGAAGCAAATGATGCATATATTGAACTGACTGATACGGTTGAAGTGTTGTTTGTATCAGAGATTTCAGCATCTATAGAAATCGTTTCTGCATCATGGATACTAGATGCCAACATTAATAGTGCAAGTACCTTACTTGACAGTTTACCTCAAAATTTATCAGGTTTAACTTTGCCGATGTTTAAAGATCCAGTCTTATTAGAAATCAACTATGTAGCAGAACAGTCCTTTAATCATGGATTAACAGTTTATGAAATAATGGATTTACTACCTGAAAGTGTTGAAGTTATAACAACAGACGGCACTTTAATGATTGATGTTGAAGTTTATACCATTCATCAAGCTAACTATGATCCTGAAAATCCAGACACACAACATGTTGAAGCTATTGGCTTATTAGATTTACCAGAAAACCTTATTAATCTCCATCAATTGGAACTCATCTTTAGTGTTACAATATTAAGTTTTAGAGATTCAAATATTGAAATAACAAGCTTTGAACCGCTTGATTCGATCGAAATTCCATTTGGTGAAGTAAGTACTGTAGAAGAAATCATCAGCTTGTTACCTGATACTGTGCTTGCTTATGCAAGTGATGATACTTCATTAAGTGTTGATGCATTATGGGACCTTGTAGTTGGTACATTTGATCCAAGTCAAACAAGTGAACAAGTACTTAATTTTGAAGCTGTAATGAATAACATCCCAGAAGGTTATCATAACTTAGGTATGATTGTTCCATATATTGAAGTAACCATACTAGAACATGAGATCGGATTAGTTGAACCATCTGGTCAAGTTCATGTGCAATCCAATATGCCAGAAGGTGTAGTCATTGATATCCAAGAACAAAGTGCCGAGGGTGGTTTGTTTGTTACAATTACCTTAGATGTGGATCCAGACTATACATACAAACATATGTCACTATATAGTACTGGTTATGTATTTACAACAAACCTAACATACACGCAGTATCTTGGTCCAACGAGTCAATATCATGTTGTTGTTACACTAGAAAAGATTTATCGACCTGATTTGACAACAGCATTTGCATCGGGTGATGGCTCCCAATACAATCCTTTAGTTATTACAACTGCTGAACACTTGAATAATTTAAGATATTTTCTTGATAAATCATATTATTTCGTGTTAGGTAATGATATATATCTTGATGAACAATCCTACTTTGAACCTATGACTAGTCCAAGTCAATCAATACCTTTTAGTGGGGTTCTTGATGGTCAAAACTTCTCAATCTTCAATTACCGTGTACATCAAGATAATGAAGATGTATCTAATGCTTTTATTGACATCAATCACGGTGTCATTCGAAACATTAAGTTTATAGATGTCGATGTCACACGCACCGATAATTATCGATATGATGGTAATTTAGTCAAAGAAAATGGTCATGGTGCACTAATATCTAATGTGACCATGACTGGTTTCAGATCAGGTGGTGGCGCTGGTTTGGTTGGTCAAAACCGTGGAACTATTGAAGGTGTGACAATCAATATGGACTTAGAAAATTCTAATGCAGGATTAGTTGTATCAAACTATAACATTATTGTGGACTCAATCGTCCATGTAACATTGTTAATTAACCAAAAGCACTTGGGTTATATTGGAGGTGTCGTCGGCTCAAATTTCGCAACCGAAAACAACCCCGCTGTTATAACCAATGTGGCTGCTGAAGTGTACATAAATTACGATATCACCTCAGATCACACTGACGATTCAACTGATATTGGCGGATTTGTCTATTTAAATAGAGGCCATCAAAGTTCAACATCTCAAGCCATGATTTTAGATAGTACAATCTATGTAGAAATCAACACATTAAATGGCCATGGCATTAATAGGATAGGTGGCTTTGTAAGTGACAATAGCAATCTTGGACTCATCAATCACAGCACGTCAACTGGATATATACATGGTGGTGCCTATCTTGGTGGCTTTGTCGGTGTTAATCGAGATGGCATTAATCCTGGTATCATTACAAATTCAACCGCGCATGTCGATGTATTTGGACAAGGTTCCAGAATAGGTGGATTTGTTGGTGTTAACGACGGTGATACCGTATCAGCACCTTATAAAGCTAAAATTGAGTTTTCTGAAAGCTTTGGCGATGTCTATGGTAACGGTACACACATAGGTAGCTTTGCAGGTGAGCAATCAGGCATCTTAATAGAAACATTCGGACATGGTACAGTATCTATGCTAGAAGACTAAACTAATATCTTTACATATAAAACCCGCTATGGATTAAATCTATAGCGGGTTATTAGTTTATTTTAGCTTTAGTAAGCCTTCTGCATATGATTTGAAGTTATCAAGTATGGCTTGCCAACCTACTTTTTGTTGTTCTAATGAAAATTCATTTTCAGCATCAACAGTCAATTGAATCGTGACATAACCTTTATGTTTTTTAAACTCTACATCTATATTCCGTTTATCAGTTAAATGATACTTGATAGTTTGGTGTTTAACAATCTCATCATATGTACCCATAAAATTAAACCCAAATGATTCATCTTTAGCTTCCATTCGGTAGTTGAATGCACCACCTTCAACAAATTTCGCATGACCTTCTGTAACATGCCAGTCATCGCTTGCAAAACTCCACTGAGTGACATGTTTAGCATCGGTATATGTTTCCCAAATAACATCGATGTTTTGATAAACATCCGCTTTAATTACAAACTTATTTGTCATAGAAATCATTCTCCTTTAATTAATTATAAGTCTAATTATGAAGTGATTGCATATATTTGCTTAAAGATGTACCTATATTATCCGCACATTATAATGATAAGCGCAACCAATTGGTTGCGCTTATATAATATTTATTAAGATAGTGCTACCGCTAATATAACAGATCCAATACTTAATAAAACCAGTGCTATATGTGCATAAAAGTAAAGTTTCATATTTTGATATTTTTGTTTGATTAATACGTATATAAACGGAATTGTTAGTACCGTAGTTACAATGCCCATAATAATTGCGATTAACAAATACCCCAATATAATCCAACCATCATTCGTTGCGTTATAAGCAATCATAAAATCAATCATAATCCAAACAAGCATTAAAGATAATACAATGCTTATGATTGCCATTATTTTTTTAAATTTATCCATAGTGATCTCCCTTATAAATTATAATAGTATAACTTTTAAAACACAAATAATGAATGATGACCTCCCCTTTCTAATTAACCGACACCTGACTTTAGTTTTTTTCTAATATGCTACAATATATCATATTTTCTTTACAGTGTTGTTCTTAATACACTTTATAGCTTTTGTTTTATGAAAACGTTTTTATTTATTTTATTGCACTTTATACTTTATTACGGTAGAGTGATAAAGTATAATGGTTTTACATTCAAAGAAAATGAGGGTAACAAAATGAAAAAAATGTTTTTAATAATAAGTGTACTGATGTTATCAGTTGCACTCGTTGCGTGTAACAGCAACTTAACAGACTTAGAGTATATTGAGGATAAAGGTACCTTTGTTCTAGGATATACAGATTTTCCACCAATGGGCTTTTTAGAAAATGGTGAGCCAAGTGGCTTTGACATTGAAATAGCTAAACTTGTGTTTGAGCGTATGGGCGTCGAATTACGTTTTAGATATATTGATTGGGACGCTAAAGTTGTCGAACTAGATTCTAAACGTATTGATGCTATTTGGAATGGTTTAACCATTACAGATGAAAGAAAACTAGAAATGACATTTTCTAATCCATATTTTGATAATAACTTAATTATTATTTCAAAAGAGGGTTCAGGTATTGACACGATCGCGGATCTAAATGATAAGAATATTGGTGTTGAGCTTGGTTCTTCTGCGGACTTGTCAACTTCAAAGAATGAAGAGATTATGGATTTAAGTAAAGAAATTAAGAAATACTCAACTTCTTCCGATGCAATCCTTGCATTAAATGCAGGTTTAGTGGATGCAGTGATTGTGGATGAAATCTATGCCAGATACGTGGTGATGAAAGATACAAACAATACTTATGAAATTGGCAGTGAGATCATTGGACAAGAACAATATGGTGTTGGATTTAGATTAGGCGATGAATCCCTAAGAGATAAAATTGACCAAATACTAGATGATTTATATGAAGAAGGTTTAATTCAACCAATCTCCATTAAATATTTTGGTGTTAACTTATTTATTAGATAATTATGGATTATTTTATAGATGTTTTAAAGTACTTACTAGAAGGGTCTAAAATAACCCTTCTAGTATTTGCTTTTACCTTAATCTCAATACCTCTAGGGTTACTGTTTGCCGTGATTAGAAAGTTAGGGTTTAAACCAATTGTCAAACTCATTGATCTTTATACCTGGATAATTCGTGGTACACCGCTACTCTTACAATTATTTTTTGTTGTTTATGGTTTACCTATCTTATTTGGACCTATATTTTTATTTGATGAACTCTATGGAGCAATCATCACATTCATCATTAACTATACAGCTTATTTTATTGAGATTTTTAGAGGTGGTATGAATGCTATTTCTAAAAATCAATATGATGCTGCACAAGCTATTCACTTAAACCCTTACCAAACCTACAAACATATCATACTACCCCAAACAATCCACAAGACACTGCCAACTATTGGTAATGAACTCATTACCCTAGTTAAGGATACAGCACTTGTAAGTGCTGTAGCCATTTCTGATATTTTAAGAAACTCAAGAGAACTTGTGAACAGAGATTTTAGAGTGGAATCATACTTTGTTGCTGCACTTATCTATTTACTATTTACCTATGTCATTGTCTTAGGTTTTAAGTTTATCGAAAAAAGACACAACCGTTACTATGGAGACCGTTAATATGCTATTAGACATCAAAAAATTAACTAAATCATTTAATAAAAAGTATGCCGTTAGTGACGTAACTTTTGGTTTAAACCAAGGTGAAATATTAAGCATTATCGGACCTTCAGGTTCCGGTAAAAGTACGCTATTAAAGCTGATTGGCAATTTAGAAAAGCCAGATTCTGGTGATGTCACCATTGATGGACTAGATGTTTTTAAATCAACAAAGATCAAACGTCAGGCAGCCTACCAAAAAATCGGCTATATTTTCCAAGATTTCGCTTTATTTGACCATTTATCCGTTAGAGAAAACATTGGATTAGCTTCTAAAATTGTATATAAAAAAGATCAAATGTGGATTAATGATCAAACAAATAAATTACTAAACATGTTTGGGTTAATAGATAAACTAGATGTTTATCCTATTACCTTATCAGGTGGTGAAAAACAAAGGGTTGCTATCGCAAGAGCTTTAATAACAAACCCCTCTATTTTAATGTTTGATGAACCAACCTCTGCACTTGACTTAAAGTCTGTTAATGACTTAATATCAATAATTAAACAACTTAAAAAAGATAATATTGGTATATTAATTGTTACGCATGACCTAAATTTTGCAAAACAAGTATCTGATAGATTGCTTTTTATGAGAGATTCAAGTATTATTTTTAATAGAGACATGATTGATGTTGCAGATATTAACTTAGTCTTTGATTCATAATATATATAAGGGAGTCTGGATATGTCAAAATTAAAAAACGAATTAAACGATCTTTTATTTGAGAATATATTAAAATTAGAAACGATTGAAGAGGCTTATGATTTTTTTGAGGATTTATGTACAATCAAGGAAATTGAAGCGATGGCTCAACGTATGCTTGCAGCTAAGCAATTACTAGAAGGTAGAACTTATGAACAAATTACTGAAGCTACAAAAATTAGTTCAACCACGCTATCTAGGATTTCAACATGTATTCGTTATGGTACAGGTGGTTATAGTAAAATACTTTATAAAAATAAAAAGTAACATCTCTTTATGCCTATAACCGCACATATTAAAGTATGTGCGGTTATCTTTATAATATCTAATTGATAGATGGTTTTATCAGTTCTATTAGAAACGGCTCACATCTATTTTGTGTTACAATGTTTTCATATACTTTTATAAAGGAGCGTCGTAAGACTTAAATCTTACTACAAAACTGACTATGCCAATTATTGAAGAACGTTTAAATAAATATTTAGAGACAATGCAAGATAGTAAACTTAAACAAGCTATTAGCTATGCACTACTTGGTAATGGTAAACGTATTAGACCTATGTTAGGCGTGAGTTTATTAGAATCTAAGGGTATTGACCCCCTACCTTATTTAGATGCATTTATCGCCACAGAATTTATTCACACCTACTCACTGATACATGATGATCTACCAGCTATGGATAATGATACATTAAGACGTGGTAAACCGACTTTACATATTGCATTTGATGAAGGTTTAGCAATTTTAGCTGGTGATGCACTATTAACCGATAGTTTTACGATGATCACTAAAAATAAGGCATTGTCATCTGATCAAAAGGTACAAATCATTGATATATTATCAAAAAAATCTGGTAGTTTAGGGATGGTACTTGGTCAAATGAAAGATATAGAATCTGAAGATAAATTTATTACGATAGATGATTTAAATTTAATGTATGAGCTCAAAACAGCAAACCTTATACAAGCTGCTTTAATGACAGCGGCGGTTATCTGTAAACCGGATGCCCTTGAACAATATGAACGTTTAGGTTACTATATTGGCTTAATTTTCCAAATTCAAGATGATATATTAGAACATACATCAACACCTGAGGCGATTGGTAAATCTAAATCAGATGCTATTAGAAATAAACCAACCTATGTTTCACTTCTTGGTCTTCAAAACGCTTTGGATGTATTATCAAATTATACTGAACAATTAAATACGTTAATTGATTCCTTAAACATAAAAGATACGAAGGTACATGAACAAATAAAGCTGTTATTAAATAGAAACAAATAAAAGAACTACACCCAAGACATGAAAGAATCCTTAATTAAGGATTTTTTTTATGTAGGATAAATGACCCTTATCAGTACTTAAGTTAAAAAAGAAATCATTAATGATGCCACCTACAGGTAATCCTACAAGAAAACTAACAACGTATATAACAAAAAAAGGTTACCCAATCTATGAATCATAGACTAAGTAACCCAAAATCAAGTAACTTGTTATTGCTCGGTGGTTCTTGAGGATAAAAAGTTTTCCAAATCAGCATGTTTGATTCGCCAGTATTTACCAATCTTAATGGCTGATAGATCCCCACCCTTGATATAGTTGTATATCGTGCGTTCAGTAACTTTTAATATACTAGCTATCTCTTCAATTGTGTATAATTTAAAATTGTCCACTAACTTTCCCTCCTTTACGTGTATAAGAAAAGTAGCTCTCTAGTTAAGCTACTTTCATTATATGCTTATATTATCAAAAAGTATATACAAATTTCATAATATCATCATTAATTTCATATAATAACATTATTTTTCATACATAAACATTGATTTATCTGTCCAAGTATCCTTATAACAGCGTATAACTACACTCCATCAAAAATTGACCGCTTTAAAAAAATTATGAAAATATAGTTAAATATCCACATAATAAGCACTTAATTTAATTATTATTTAAGACAATTTTATACGGTAACGCGTTTATCTAAAAAGTATTCTAGGTGTTCGTGTCTTACGCGCCAATGTTTACCAATTTTAATAGCTGGTAGTTCTTCTTCTTTAATATACGTGTAGATCGTTCTTTGAGTTACTCTTAATATTTCAGCAATCTCACTGATAGTATATAGTTTAAGTTCTGTCATGTGCTTACCTCGCATTATGATGAGAAATCCTCTCCCAAAGGGCCATCATCCATCAATCATTTCTTTTTATTAACATTATAATCCATGAAATAAACATTGTCAATTAAAAAAGTCTATAATTTCATATATATATAGGTATTTTTTATATATTTCATTAATTTTCACATATTTTCTTGTATGTGTATTTTTTTAATTAGAAACATATAAAAATAAGACAGATAATGAAAATAATCATTATCTGTCTATAGTTTATAACTTTGTATAAAATTAATTCTTCTTAGAATAATCTTGACGTCTGATTGCACCATTAAGTTTATGGATGACAACACTTGAACCAGCTTTTAGTGCAAGATCTTGTGCATAGTCAATTGCTAGTTTTTGAGTATCAAAGTATTGAATTGTTTTATTTGAACTTTCTTTTCTAACGCGCCATTTCATATAATTATCAGCATCTTTATCCTTGTTTTGTGAAACATGATACTTTTGAATATTTATCTTATCCTCAGTATCTATATCCTCTGATATTTTTCGTATGGCTTCAACACTTTCATTTTCCGGTTCTAATACCGGTTCAACGATAAGTATATCTTTGGGTTGTATTTCAAATGGTGATTCATCAATTCTTTTTTCAAACTTAAATGCGACTTTATCATCATTGAACTGATCTTGATGTTTATCTTTTTTCTTCCAAAAACGAATACACATATTACTTTCCTCCATTTCTTAGTTGATAACTAATTTTGAAAGATCAAGCAGTTTAGTTTAATGACGTTTTTGTTTCATATTATCATTAAATTTTTCTACTTTTTTAATAATTTTCTCATTTGTTTCAACAATAGTTTCATGAATATTTTTATTCATTTTATCTATATTATGTTTTGCTTTTTCTTTTGTTTCTTTGACACTTTCTTTAACGTTTTCTTTGATTTCATCTACTTTTTTATCAAATTTTTCTAAGTTTTTATCGGCTTGTTTGCCTTTGTTTTCCCAAAACTTTTTCTCCATGATATGATTCCTTTCTGATTTTAGATTTGTTGGTGAACCACTGATGTAGGTGTGCTTATATAAAGCACACCTATGTGGATCATCAGCAATTTAAATCTATGTAGTTTTTAATCTATGCGTTAATTTGATTTGCATCAAGTGTAACTGCTGTTTGAGCAAAAATCTTACCATTATAGGTTGCATTTGTGCCAATAATGACACTTGTCATACCAAGGATATTACCTTCAAAGTGTGCACCAACACCAAGTGTTGATGTTGTAGCTACTTGCCAGTATACATTACTTGCAAGTGCGCCGCCTTCTAAAGTGATTGATACGCCTGTACCTACTGATAATGCGCCAGATACTTGGAAAATCCAAACTTCTGATGCATCACCTGATAGAATTAATTCTGTATTAATTAGTAAACCTGAACTCCAATAATATACGCCAGCTTCTAATGTTTGACCACTAATATCGCCTGCATACAATTCTGTAAAATCAGGTGCTCTACCAGCAGCATCTGTATATGCTGTTTGCATATCTAATACTGCTTGTGAGACATACGCAGGTGTTGGTGCTGCATAATCTGATGCATATACATTACCATTAACTAACGTCGATGTTGCATATTCAAGTCCTGCGTCTAAAATCAAACTAAACCCTGTAATATATGATGCAGGTCCAGGACTCACACCGATGTTACCATTAATAAATGTACCAACAGTTGCTGAAATACCTGTTTTAGATAGTATAGTAAAGTCTGCTGCTGAACCTAAATCTACGCCACCAATAACAACTACTGGTACTTGATTAGATATCATAACTTCAAGTTCACCGTAGATTAAAGGATTTGAATTTAAAACTGCTTTAACAATTACTGTACCATCAGACACTGCAACCAATACACCTTGTTCTGTAATCGTTGCTTCACCTGTACCATTTTCAACAGTCCATGTGAACAGTTGATCGTCTGCATCTACTGGATTGATGACTGCATACATTTGTAGTACACCATCAAGTTCATCAATAAATGCTTGATTATTTTGTGCTTCTACCATAATTGATTCAACTAATACTTCTTGATTTGATAATGTTAATTCAAATGTACTAAATATTGAACTGTCAACGGCTGAGGTTGCCTTAACCGTAACTGTACCATTTGAGAATGCTTCTAATAAACCTGTTTGGGAAATGATTGCTTCACCTGTACCATTTTCAACAGACCATATAACTGCTTGGTTTGTTGTATTGGCTGGCATAAATTCTGCAAACATTTGTAGTGATGCACGGAATTCATCAATGATGATTGCATCTAGATCAGATTTAACAATAAGTGATACTGGATCAACAACTTCGATTGGACTAACAATATTTGCATCCAATGTAACAGCTGTATGAGACATTAATTTACCACTAACACTTGCATTTGTACCTAATGAAATTTCTGTCATTGCTAAGATTGTACCGACAAAGTGTGCACTTGTTTCAATCGCAACATTGCCAGCAACTTGCCAGAATACATTTTCAGCCAGTGCACCACCTTCAAGGATGATATTCACTGAGACCGCTTGTGTTAAGTTACCTGATATTTGGAAAATCCAAACATCTTCTGCACTACCTGATAAAATAAGATCAGAATAAATCACAACGTCTGTACCGTATTTATATACGCCACCAACAAGTGTTTGTCCGCTTAAATCACCAGCATGTAACTCTGTAAAGTTAGGTGCTCTACTTGCAGCATCTGTGTAAGCTGCTTCCATATCACTGATTGCTTGTGTTAAGTAAGCAGGGGTTGGATCTGAATAATCTGCTGCATACACTAATCCAACAACTTGATTTGAAATTGCATAGTTTGTTGAACCATCAAGTGCTAATGAGAACCCTGTAATATATGTAGCTGCTGCAGGACTCACACCGATATTACCAACGATTAATGAGCTTGATGTTGTTGAGATACCTGTTTTAGCGATAATCGTAAAGTGCCCTGCTGTTAATAATTCAACAGGTGCTTCAGGTTCTACAACTAATACTTGATTAGATAACGTAATTTCCATACTCGCTTCAATAAGCGGATTACTATTGGATTTCACAGTTACTACGACAGTACCATCACTGATGGCTGTTAATAAACCATTTTGGTCGATTGTCGCACTACCTGTACCGTCTAAAACGGACCAAGTTACAGATAGATCGTCTGCATTTTCTGGTAATACTGCTGCTTCAAATTGTAGTGTACCACCAAATACATCAATAATAACTACATCTTCAAAGCTACTTAAATCGATTGCTTCTACTAATACTTCTTGATTTGAGATTGTAATGATCATAGCGTCCATAACCATATCATTGCTGACTGAGGTTGCTATAACTGTTACTGTACCATTAGACATAGCTGTTAATAGACCATTTTCATCAATACTTGCTTCGCCAGTACCGTTTTCAACAGACCATACAACAGATTTATCATCTGCATCTTCTGGTAATACAGCTACACTAAATTGTAGTGTTCCACCAAATGTGTCAATAATCATGAGATCATCAAGTGATGAAACTTCAATTGCTGTAACCAATACTTCTTGATTTGAGATTGTAATTAGCATTTCATCCATAGCAAGTTCATTACTCACTGAGACAGCTTTGATTGTAACTGTACCATTAGATAAAGCAGTAACTAGACCATTTTCATCGATCATAGCACTACCTGTGCCATTTTGAATACTCCAAATAACTTCTAAGTTTTCTGCATTCATAGGTAATACTGCTGCATTAAATTGTAGTGTACCACCAAATACATCGATTACGACTGCATCAAGTTCAGATGATACGACTACAGACTCAACCAATATTTCTTGATTAGATATTGTTATAACACGCGTACCAAAAATTAATGGATTTTGATCTGAGGTTGCTTTGACAATAACTGTACCATTATCAATTGCTGTTAACAGTCCATTTTCATCAATCATTGCAGCACCAGATTCATTTTCAACAGACCAAATTACGTCTTTATTGAATGCATCAGCTGGTAACACAATTGCTTCCATTTGTAGTGTACCTTCAAATGTATTAATAGCAACTTTTCCATCTTGTCCATTCACTGAAATAGAATTGACCAATATGTCTTGATTACTAATCGTTATAACCATTGATGCACTAATTAATGGATTACTAACAGATGTAACCATTACGGTTACTGTACCGTTTTTAACTGCTGTAACTAAACCATTTTCATTGATGAATGCATTACTTGAACCCTCTGCAATCGACCAAACAACAGCTTTGTCATAAGCATTTGATGGTAATACATTTGCATTAAACTGTAATGTACCACCTAATGTATCGATCATCATCAAATCATCTTCTGATGAAAGGTCAATAGCATCAACCATAACATCTTGATTAGATAAGATAATATCTTTTGTTCCAAATACTAAAGGATTACTTACAAGCGCTGCTTTAACGGTTACTGTACCGTTTGCCATTGCTGTTAATAAACCATCTACTGAGATACTTGCAGAACCAGTACCATTAATCACTGACCAAATGATTGCTTTATCTGCTGCATCTATAGGTAGTATAACGGCTTCCATTTGTAATGTACCACCGAATATATCAATTGAATTCTTATTATCGATACCATCAACCGTGATAGAATCTACGACGATGACTTGATTAGATATTGTAATTGTTCTTGTACCGAAAATTAATGCGTTTGATGTTGAGGTTGCTTTTACGGTTACTGTACCATCAGTTAAAGCGGTTAATAAACCACTCGCTGAAATACTTGCAGAACCTGTACTATTTTCAACAGACCATGTCACTGATTTATCAGCGGCATTTGCTGGTAAGACTAAGGCTTCCATTTGTAATGTTCCTTCAAATGTGTCAATGATGACTTTTGAACCTGCACCACTAACTGAGATTGAA
>JBAYTJ010000023.1:0-12736 GCA_041675665.1 Acholeplasma sp.
CTGTATCATATACATAAGGACTTGATACATTACAATAATAATGTATGCCATCTTTTTTATACATGGCGATGACATTAAACCATTCTTTTTCAAAAAAGTAACATAATGCAGGTTCTTTTGTATACCAACTTCGACCATTAGATTCTATAACCTTTGTACGATGGTTGCCTGTCACTAAATAGGATTCATTATCATCAACAACAAATGAGTTTGTCCATACACGGTGTAAGCTACCATCGTGTTTAAAGCCATGTATTTGTATTTTTTTGCCTTTTTTTAATTTCATATTGTTTTCACCTACTTAAGTTTATTATAACATCTAAGTAGCTTGATTGTCAGTACAGGAAACCTATTATAGCATGATTTTAATTTGTGTCAACTAAATTATGTAGCCGTCTTTAAATAAAACGCACCTTAGGATACCCATAAGTGCGCTTTAACTAAATTATAAAATTTTACGTATTTTTTGTTCGACATCTAATTTGAAACGATCGATTGCATCAAGAATAAACTGGACCATGTCAAGTGAATCATCCTCGATTAATGGCGTTAAATCCATACCATTTACGACTTGATCAGATTGGTCTAGTGCATGTGCATTTGAGAATGTTGCATTCGCTAAACGACGGCCAATTGCCGCTAGGTCATAACGTTTTGCCCCATCAATTTGTGAGTCGAAAACTTCAACCAAACTATTGGTTAAGTTTGGTCTACCACCAACATTAAATGCGACTTTTTCCGCATCATTTAACCAGTCTAGGTCACGCCATACTTCCACTGCATAAAGCTTTTTAGGACGTTTATCTTTTGGTATTAAACGTAGTGCTTTAATCGTTTTTGTAACAACACCAATATGCGTATCATGCTTGTCAGCTAAGTTATGTGTATATAAAACTTCTGGACTTGCATCTAATATCATATTTTTAATTTCTTCAACCACAGCCATGTCTTTTGGATCTTTGGTTTGACTTGAAGGTGAATTAATAAATGCTTGTAGACCATACTCACCTAAGTAAGCTGCCTTTTTTTGTTCTAGATTTCTAACCTGCATCATCTCTTCATTGGTGTAGTGCGCATAATTACCACCACGTGATGAGCCAGAACCATCTGTAACAACCACACCAAAGAACCATTTATCTTTCTTTTGGAAAGTTTTTAATACCCCATCAATGGCACCAATTTCAATGTCATCATGGTGTGCTAATACTGCCATGTGTGTTGTACGTTTGATTGCGCTTTCTAGTGGTGAGTTATCCGGTATATAAAATTCAGTTGTTTCTTTATATTTTTCCATGTGTTTAACCTCTTATAATTTCACTAAGCTTGCTGCTGCAACAGATTGTCCAACACGGCGTGCTTTTTCATCTGGTAGTGAAATATTAATTTTCTTACTTAAATTTTTAAAGTTTGTCTTTAATGTTTGACTTGCTACATCAACAATAATTTGTCCGCCTAACCCTGATGTTACACGGCCTAATAATAAGACTTCCTCAATATCATAAAACTCTGAGTAATACGCCAATGTGAACCCTAAATATGTACCGATTGTCTTATATATTTCTTGGTATGTTTCACTCGACTCATCCAGTGCTTGGACAACTTTTAGGCGTTCTGCAAGTGGCATATCTTGATCAAATGTTAGTCCTGCAGTTTCTGCTAAGCGAATGACTGCATCTTGACTAAAGTACTTATTCCCAGTACCCATATCTAAGCTCCACTCATCAATTGGACCGTTTTCTTGAAAGTCAACTGGTACAAAGGCTAATTCATTTAACCAACCTGTGACATTACCTTCTGCATTAATATAACCAACCGCTTCACTTGTACCCATTGCGATACCTAAAAGTTTATTTTTACCTAAACTCATTGAACCTGCTAAGGCAGTAACATCTCCATCATTTGCTACTTCAAGTGGTACACCTAGTTCTTTTGCAATATCTTTATAAATATTTGTAATATGTGCATCAAACTTGTCATCAGGTACTTCAATAAATAAACTTGCTACACGCGCTTCATTATGAATGTAGACACCTGCACTAGAAATACCTAATGCATCGACACTTGGTAATCTATCAACAGCCAACTGTATTACTTTTCTGATATTGGTCTTATGATATTCCGGGTCAGCGTTTAATTTTGGAAACCATACAACTTCTGTACTAAATATAGGCTTGCCATCTACAACAGCAGATACTTTCATATCTGAACCACCCGCATCAAAACCAATACGATTACCTTTTAAGTGTTTACCGATTGGACTATCACCCTTAACCAGTTTTGGTACTTTAGTTTCATGTAACACTTCAAAGTCTTTACCATAAATACGACTCATAAACTTTGAATCAAATAATCTATCACCTTCAAGATATGTCTTTTTAATTGCTTCATAGATTGCTTTATCACCAACAATAGTAACCTTATAACCCCCATACAACCATAATAATGTTTTAACCAAACGATCTGCAAAAAACAGATTCTTTTCTAGTTTTGAAGCATCCTTAAATACATTTGCTGTATAACTTTCATTGAAACCATCCATACGTTCTACAACAACTGTTAGTGGTTCAAAATTACCTGATGCCTGTACTTCTTCTTTAAATTCATTAAAATAAAGTATGGCTGGTTCATATGTTGGATCTAGTTTTAATTTGTTCTTTAATGCCATAAATATATACCTGCTTTCTATTTTAGTAATGATGCTGCGTCTTTATCTAAGTAGATTGTAACATCCTTATGTTTTTGTAAAATGGATGCCGGTAAACTTTCATCTACAGGACCATGTACCATTTTATAAACTGCTTCTGCTTTTTGATTACCAGTTGCTATCATAACTATGGATGATGCACGCATAATATCTTTAATACCCATTGTAATTGACTTTGTTGGTACTTCATCAACTGAGTCAAACATTCTAGAATTATCTTGAATTGTTGATTTTGCTAGATTCGTTTGATGTGTCGTTGATTCAAATGATGTACCTGGTTCATTAAATCCAATATGCCCATTAGACCCTAACCCTAATAGTTGAATATCTACTTGAAAACTATCAAATTCTTTTTGAAATAATTTAATAGCTTCGCTAGGTTCTAAAGTGCCACTTGGAATATGTGTATTGTCTAAATTAATATCAATATGATTAAACAATTGTGCTCTCATAAAACTATAATAAGATTCTTTATGTGTTTTAGGTAATCCAATGTATTCATCTAAATTAAATGTCACAACATCTTTAAATGAAACCAATTTATCTTGATATGCTTTAATCAGATTTTTGTATAAAGGAATTGGTGTTGTTCCAGTTGCAAGCCCTAATATAATATTAGGTTTATCATTAATCGCCTTTATATAAAATTCTGATACAGACTTATATAATTCTTCTTTTGATTCAAATACGTTTATTTTCAATTTGTTAACCTCTAATTAATCTATCGTATACATTACCTGGTTTGTCGATATCTTGTGCATCAACAGTTTTTCTATAAAACGCTAAAACGCCATCACCGGCACCACCAATGACTGCATAACCATAACCATCATGGTACATTGCTTCTAATGTATGTAAGATTAATGCCTTTCCTATATTTTTACCTCTTAAGGTTTGATCCACACCAATTGGTCCAAAATAACCTTTAGCCGTCGCATCATATGCAGCAAATCCAACGATTTTATTGCCATCTAGTGCAACAAAACATGTCGGTTGACTTTTATAGACAGCCGCTTTAATTTCAGCTGCCCAACCTTTTGAAAAGTGTGTTTCTACAAATTCAATCACCTTATCACTGTTTGGTGATAAGACGCGTACGATCTTAATATCTTTGCTAGGCATTTTGTCTGCAAAGTTTAAATTATATAAATGAACCAACATATCTTTCATTAATTTATCCTCCAAATGACATTGAATGTTTTAATGCTTCTCTTATATTACCATTATATTTGTCTAATACTGCATCAATTTCATCCATATTATCTATTTTTGAAATAATTGCAAATATTGCGTGTTTAACTGACTTAAATTTTTTAATATAAATCGTTGCTACATCATGATCAACACCTGTAACTTCAACAACGATACCCACTGCACGTGAAACGAGTTTATCATTACTCATTTGAATATCAATCATCAAGTTTTCGTACACTTTTCCAAGTTTAACCATGGTTGCTGTAGAAATCATATTTAAGATGAGTTTTTGTGCCGTACCTGACTTCATACGTGTTGAACCGGTTAAAGGTTCTGCACCTGTAACAGCTTCAATTGGAAAATCAACAACTTTTGAAAGTGGTGCATTATGAGATGTTGTAATACCGGCTGATTTCGCACCAATTTTACGTGCATATTTCATTGCAGCAATGACATAAGGTGTTCGACCACTTGCGGTTAACCCAACAAGAAAGTCTTTTTCATTAAAGTTATAAGCATCTAAGTCTTTAGCACCTGCAAGTTCATCATCTTCTGCGCCTTCAACTGCGATTCTTAATGCACGGTCCCCACCTGCAATAATACCAATAACCATGTCTTCTGAAACACCAAAGGTTGGAACACATTCAGATGCATCTAAAACACCTAATCTGCCGGAAGTACCTGCACCAATGTAAAAGAGTCTGCCACCATCAGCAAGGCGTTTTGTTACCTCATCAACGGTTAAAGCAATTTGATCAATGACTTTTTCGACAGCTAAAGGTACAAATTTATCCTCATCATTAAACATTTTTAATATTTCTGTTGTTGAACTTACGTCTAAATTTTTGGTGAGTTTATTACGTTGTTCAGTTGTAATAGATTTAATATCTACCATAATTATATTTCCTTTCCTTTGGATAACATAGCGCGTATATAACCACCATACACAGCCTCTTTAATATCCCTATTTAATGTATACTTAATATGTTTCTTATCTAAATAATTTAATACTTCTTGTTTTGCATTTGGTGCTGATTCTAAGAATCCACCACGTAAAGCAATCACAAGTCCTTTATTCAATTGTTTCTTTTTAACGACTTGCTCAATACCTTTAGCAATAATAATCGCTTGCTTTTTTATCTTTTTTAGTACATAGCTGTGTTGATGTTGTGTAATTAAACGCGCTAGTGAAGCAATTTCTTGTTTTTTGACACGGTGCGTATAACCAATAACATCTTCATTTGTTGATAATTCTAAGTGATTTAGTAATGCTTTTTGAACTTTGTTTAACTTTTTGTTTTGATCAAGAGCGACCAAACAATCCCAAAATACATCCATTACAAACCCATAAGCGGATCCTTGGTCACCAAATAGGTGACCATAACCGCCATATCTGTTAAATTCATTATCAACCAGACTATATATAATACTACCTGTACCACCAACAACATAAATAAGTGGCAGGTCTTTTTCATACGCTGAGTAAAGTCCTAGATATGCATCGGGGTAGAGATATACACGCGTTTGATATAAGTCTTCTAATGACTTGATTAACTTATCTTTATCCGGTATCATACTAAACCCTGATAATCCAATATGGATGCTTAAAACATTATCTATAATGAGTTCATCAATGACCTCAATTAATGCTTGTGATGCATCTTTTACATCAACTGCAAAGTTACTAGAGCCCTTTGTAGAACGCTTTAGTTCATTGCCTGATGTATCATATAAGACACCTAAGGTTTTAGTGCCCCCACCGTCAATGCTAATGATTTTATTCATAACGTATCGGTGATACTCCTTGTGGTTTTAATTCGCCTTTTAAATACTTAATCACTGCTTCTATAGAATTTGGTGTGTATTCATAAAAGGCAACATAATTTTTAATATTTTTTGTGTAATATAAATCATACGGATTTCTAAGTGCTAAAATATGTAAATCTTTATTCAGTGCACTTAATTGATCAATGAGTTTAATTTGAGATTGATACACATTTCCGTTATATGATGTATACACAACTTGATCAAATGCTTGTGCTTTGTTCACTAATTCTTTTATTTCATCATCTGTAGGTTTTACTTTGGATTCGATAATTTCAAACGCACTAAACACTGCTTTTAAACGACGACCCAATTTAGAATTATGCGAATCCTCATCTGCAATTGAGGTTGCTTGAGGATTTGTTGAAATGACTAATGTTTTACCATTTTGTTTAAAGACATCCCCTTTAATTAAAGTGACAGCTTCTTCAACAACTTGTTGTGCGAATGCTTTAGATGCTTTAGATTCAACGTTTGCTTTAACATCACTATATGAGCGTGTTAAGTCAACATTTAGTTTTTCTTTGTACTTTAAAATACGCATGACACGTTCATTTAAAGTATCCATTGTTAACTCACCCGTGGTTAAAGCTTTATTAAAACGATCAGATGCACCAATTTGATATGGTAGATCGTGACAAATACATACTAAATTTGCACCAGCATTAACCGTTTTAAGTGTTGCTTCAATCGTACCGTAATTATCATGGATAGCTTTCATTTCAATACCATCTGTAATAATCAGGCCTTCAAAGCCCATTTCTTCACGAAGTAAACCTGTTAGTGCACGTTTTGATAATGTCACAGGCAAGCCATCTTCAGTTAAGTGTGTAAAGTTAATATGTGCAGACATAATGGCATCAATACCATCATCAATCGCTCTTTTAAATGGTTTGAATTCAAATTTTTCTAATTCTGCTAATGGCTTATCAACCTTAGGTAAGGCTAAGTGTGAATCGACGTGTGTATTTCCATGTCCTGGAAAGTGTTTTGCAGTTGCAACCACATGATTTTGAAGTCCACGAATATTGGCATTACCAAATAAGGCAACTTTTTCCGGATCATCTGAAAAGCTTCTAACACCAATCACTGGGTTTTTGGGATTATTATTCACATCAAGTACGGGTGCTAAATCCATATTAATACCTAAGTCAATTAGTTCTCTACCCATTAAATCACCAATTTTGTAAGCATAGTCTACATTATTTGTTGCTGCAATTGTCATTGCACCAGGGAAAAATGTACCATCTTCAAATATTCGTGTAACCATTCCACCTTCTTGGTCAATGGTAATATATAATGGAATACCAAATGTTTCCATAGCAATTTTTTGTAAGTCTTGGTTTAACTTAAATAATTGTGCCGCGGATTCAATATTTCTTGAGAATAATAAGATGTTACCAACTTTGTACTCTTTAATTAAATTTTCAATTTCAGGTCCAACAGTTGTCCCGTGGAAGCCTGCAACAATTAATTGTCCAATTTTTTCTTGGGTTGTTAAATTGTTTATGTCATATTTAGGCATATAGCTTGAACCTCCTAATTGTTTGTTCAAATAATTCTTGATCTTTTTTAAACCCATCAAATATGAGGTCTAAATCAATGTTTGTTTTTAATTTATTGTCCCCTGTAAGTAAATCTATCATCTGATTACTTTTTTCTGTCCAAGGTACTCTAAACTCAAATTCCTTATAATCATTTCGAATAATATTTAGTAACTTATAACCGAATTTTACAGGTTCAAAGGCATTTTTATCTCTTAAGAATATCTCAATACCAGAACAGTTTTTGCCTTCGTGCTTACTCATATTTGGAATAAAGTGTACTGGACGTATGCGAATACCTGGGGTATTTAACGCATTTACTTTTTTAGCTAAGTCATCAGCATCAATAAATGGTGCACCGATCATACTAAATGGTCTTGTTGTACCACGTCCTTCACTAAGGTTTGTACCTTCAAAGATACAAGTACCTAAATAAATATGTGCAGCATCATGTGTTGGTATATTTGGACTTGGTGCAAGCCATGGTATATCATATTCTAAATAGTCTTTATCATAGCTATATCCTGTCATTGGTACGACTGTTAAGTCACAACCAATTTCTTGAACTTCATTAAAGTATAATGCCAATTCACCAATTGTCATACCGTAACGTTGTAATATTGGATAATAGCCAACAAATGAACGGTATGTTAAGTCTAAAATATTACCTTCTAGTTTGTGTCCAACTGGATTTGGTCTATCAAAAACAACAAATTTTAAATTATTGTCTTTAGCAGCTTGCATCGCATGACTCATAGTGTAGATATAAGTATAAAATCTAGCACCTACATCCTGCATATCAAAGACAAGTACATCAACATCTTTTAACATCTCTTGACTAGGTCTTCTATTTTTACCATATAGTGAGTGTACTTCTAAGTTTAACTTCTTATCGAAATAACTATCCACATGGACACCAGCTTCAGCATCGCCACGTACACCATGTTCCGGTCCATAAAGTGTTATTAAATTCACCTTATCCTTTAATATATCTGCAGTTAATTCTAGTTTAGAATTTACACCTGTTGGGTTTGTAATTAACCCAACACGTTTACCTTCAAATAAATGTATGTACTCGTCAATACGATCAATCCCTAATTTAAACATTTGCTTCATCCAGCCCTTCTACGTAATCAATAACTTTTTTAAACACTAACGCATAGAGTAACACCATTGTTGACATACCTACAAAAACAAGTATGAGTGTCAGTAATGGATGAATCAGTAATACAATTGGTATAAATAATATAAGTATTGCCATACCTGTTCTGAAAATAAATTTACCACTTAAAAAGAATGCAAATTTAATTAATAACCAAATATTTGTATTTGGATAGGTTAACATTAATGGGAAGGTATACATTGTAACAAAAATTACACTTAATACCATAACAACCATAACATATTGTCCAACCAAATTAAATGGTGATGGATTTGCTTCCAAGAATTCATTATAAATTGTGATATTAATAACACCCACTAAAATAGCTGCTGCTAAGATTAAACCAATTTTTAGCTTTTGTCCGATGTTTTCACCAAAGAAATTAAAGTATGATTTAAAGATTGGTACTTCTTCTTTGTTTAAGAATTTATGAAACATCTTATATCCAGCAAGTAATGCTGGATATAAGGTTATTAACGGTAGACTTGTTACAATAATCAGGATATTGATAACGACCAAACGAATGACCCAATCTGCAAATGTATTTAATTTTTGATAAAGGGTTTTATCATATTGTTTTTTATCTTTTTTCATTAGCCGACAATACCTGTTCTTTCTATCGATTCAACGAATTGTTTTTGTACAAATAAGTACATAATCAGAAGTGGTAACATCATGAGTAAGGCTGCAACATTTGAAATGGTTGCAAGGAACATTGGATTTGACCAAACATCCTGACCAATTAAGCTTAAGCCCCCTGTATAAAATAGCGCAGCATAGACATTTTCAGCAGCATTGATTAAACGCATTGTTAGAATTGGGAATGCTTCTGTAGAAATGTTAAAGATACTTGCAAAATATGTATCATTCCATTGCCACACAAAAGCAAATAACCCAACTGTTACAATTGCACCACGTGCATTTGGTAACATAACATTCCAGAAAATTCTAAATACGGATGCACCATCGACTTGTGCAGCTTCTTCTAACTCTTTTGGTAAGCCCTTAAAGAAACTTCTAAAGATATAGATGAAGATACCACTACGAATACCTTGACCTAAACCACTCATTAAGTAAATAGAGTTTTCAGATCCGATGAGACCTAAGTCTCTAAAGTATAAATACTGTGCAAGTGATAATGCTTGTGGTGGGATTACAATTGTTAAGATAACAAATATAAATAATATTTCACTACCTTTAAACTTAAGTCTTGAAAATGCATAACCTGCAAGTGCAGTTGATGCGACTTGTAAAACCATTGCAATACCACTCAATTTAAATGTATTTAGCAGTGCATCCCAGTAATCAAGGACGATTGCTGCCAATCTAAAGTTTTGGAAGCTCCAATTCTTAGGAATCCAAATCACAGATGGATCATTTGCATCCATCGGTGCTCTAAGTCCTAATAAGACTTGTTGGATGACAGGATATAAAATAATGAAACATAAGCCACCCAATAAGAGCGCACGTAATACAGAAATTAATATTGCTTGAAATTTACGTACACGACGAATACTCTTACCACGTTCTTTTGCAGCTTCGACTAAGGTTAATTTACCAAGTCCTAAGTTTGCATTGACATTAAGATTCATAATGAGATCCTCCTACCTTAAAGATTTTAGCGAGTAAGAAGACAACGACAAGTACACCTAGTATAAATAGTACATATATCCATGCCATTGCTGAACTCACACCCCAGTTTTGTGTATTTAACTCATGTTGAATAATTCCAGATACTGGAGATGTTAAGAATGTATCAACAAGTGCATAAACAACAACTGTTAAAATGTGTGGACTGACGTTTGGTAATGTAATTAACCAAAACGTTTCATAACCAGTTGCACCTTCAATCTTTGCTGCCTCATATAAATGATTTGGAATCGATTGAATACTTGCTAAAAATAGCAAGATTGGTACGCCACTTAATGATAAAATATCATAAATACGATCAATTAATCCAACAACAGAATTTACCATGAAATCCGGTAAACCAGATTGCAATAAGAAAAACTGTAAATCGAATATTTGACCAATACCTTGTTGTTCTAAAATTTCTGTCATAATCGATCCACCACCGAGTGCGGATGCAACAGCAACAGAGTTTAAAATAACTGGTACAAAGAATATTGCACGTACAATTGCACGTCCTTTAAACTTCATATTTAATAAAACGGCCATAAATAAACTAAATATTAATAATACAGGTAAGTTAAATGCAACATCACTCATGGTGTTAATCATTTCAACACTGAAACTGGTTGAGGTCGCTGTACTAACATGTTCATTCATAGCAAACAGGTAATTTCCAAACCCTACGAACTCAAAAACAATCTCACCAACTTGTGGTGTTAACTTATAAAAACTGTAGTTTAACGATTGGAAAAATGGCACAATAAAGAGTAATAGTAATCCCACAAACCAAGGCAGTAAGAAAACAACAGCCCAAAACAGTTTCTGGCGTTCATAAGTCATTTCAAACTTCTTTGGTCCATTTGGATTGACTTTTTTATTAGCTGTGTCTTGCATTAGGATGCTCCTCTCGTTATGTGATAATCCATGCCTGGAATGGTAATCCCTTCAACAACAACACTAAATAAGTTGTAGTTAATAATTATTTCTAAATCATTTGAATACCCAACTTTATAAACGTTGTTATAATTTGCAATTTTCTCATGTGCTATCAAAGAACCACTTGCGATATTAATGTCATTTAACTCAGTCATTTGGGCTTCAATAATATCTAGCCAATTAATATAATGTGTTGACATATATTGGTTATGGTCTGTATTGAGTAATTTTTGAGAACTATCGTATGATAATGTATACTTAATATTTGATCCGGTTTCAATTGCCTTTAAGAATTGGAATTGTGGACTACGGTTACTTGACAGATTCATAGCGTCTGCTGTGTAGTCTTTATATCCACTTAATACAAGTTGTGTTAACGGAATCGGATAATCAATTAAACCATACAATGTTGTTTCTGTTGGAACACTATCTAATCTTGTTGCATAAGCTATAGCAAATCCTAATGGATTTGATAGTAATAAATCTTCTTCAATACTTGCTAAAAATGCTTTTTGAATCAATAATGCATCTTGTTTGTATAATGTGTTTTGGAAGTCATGATCGGATGCAATTTGAGAACCAATGATATTTAAACTTAATCCATGTGTATATACTTCTTTACTAAATACATTGTATAAAGGCTGATAATATAGTGGATTGAGTACATATTGATTATTATCACTACCCGTTGGTAATTCAGATTCAGGTAGTAATGATGGATAGTTATAGCCATATAGTAAGGACTGTGAACCACGAATACGTTTTGTATTATAGAATGTTTGATCTAAGATACCACGGTAAGCCTTTGTTGTAGCAAAGTTTACATTTTGATATAGATCAATACCGCGCTCTGCTAATGTTTCATTAAATGATTTAAAAGCTGATGCACCACCTAATACAGATGGTATCGTATTTCTATCAAATAACTGATTGGTTAAGCCACCATTAGCGGCACCTAAATAATTCACATTTATGTCTGTAATACCACGTGTTTCTAATTCATCAATAATTGCTAATGCTTGTTCAAATGTTGTTAAACTATCTAAAGATGTGTAAGGTATACCCAAGAAGAAATCCTTCTTATCAAATGCACCTAAAAATTCTGTTGTTAACTGTATGGTATCTGTAGTATCTGTTTTTGTTAAGCCGTCATTTTCAATTAAGTAATCACGGTAAACATTTGCGATACCCGCATAGTTATTTTTTGTACCACTTAAAAAGTGGAATGACACTTCAAAATCAGTTTTTACAATATCTTTTGTCAATAGCGTAATACCATATTGGTTAAACCCTGACCCTAAGATAACTTGTTCAGTTTCTCTTAATTGGAACGATGCATAAATACGGTTATATGAGTCTCTTCTATTAGATACGTCAGCATTGATGTATGCCATTGCATCACCTTGTGTAATGATTGCTGCAAAACCGTTATTTTCTTTAACCATTCCAAAGATTGGTAAGCTGATTTTTTGTTGTTGCTCAGCCATTTTCATAGGCATTTGAGCAAGATCCAAACCATATAACCTTTTTCTATATGATGACTGGTTTGTTTTACCATTATTAAACTCCATCACCGCACCACTACCATCAGGAATAACTAAATAACCTTCTGAATCTTGATCATTCACTGTCATGTGTGCTGTACCAAATAATGGGTATAATGAAATTTCTGATAATCTTGCATTATTTTCAACAATTGAGTCTCTAATAATTTTTGCAACCACACCATTTGTATCTAAC
>JBAYTJ010000024.1:0-12731 GCA_041675665.1 Acholeplasma sp.
GACTTCTGGGATCAAGACTATGCAACAACACCATTTGCAAACAAACAAGTCGCATTTGCAATATCATCATCAGCAGGTGCAAGACATACACAAGTTGCAATTGATGGTTTAGCTGCGGCAGACAAATTTGAATTTGGCGTTGCACCAATACCTTACAATGAAGATATGCCGGAAAACCGTGCAGTTATTCAACAAGGTACAAATATCAGTTTAGTTGATAGCGGAACAGCAGAACAAAAATTAGTTGCATGGTTATTTATGAAACATTTAATGAGTACCGATGTTACAGTTGATTTTGCAATTCAAACAGGTTACTTACCAGTACGTGTAAGTGGTTATGAAACTGATCGTTATGAACAATTTATTAACCAAACGCTACCAGGTATGACAACTGTTCAAAAATCTAATGCATTATCAGCAAAAGCAGCTTACGCACAAAGTACATTCTTCTTCTATGATCCGGCATTTGTTGGTTCATCTAAAGCGCGTAATGAAGTAGGTATTGCATTCCAAAGAATCGTCACAGGTGATGGAAACATTTCAGCAGCCCTTCAAGCAGCTTATAATGAAGCAACCCTGGGACAATAACTCACTAGGTATTTAAATTTAATAAAACGGTATTTGGCTGTGGACTATCCACAGCCGAATACATAAGGGAATATTTATAAAATAAGGTACATAATATCTATGTACATATAAAAATTATCTTTATAGATAAAAAAGACGGAGGTCAAAATGAAAAGAAAAAACAGTGTACTGAAATTATTGTTTATGATGACATTAACTTTAGTTTCAGCATTAGTCATTGTTGCGTGTACGCCAACAGATACCGATGCAGCGGATGTAGCATCTGCTAAAACGGCATTAGAAGTTGGATTTACAGCGCCTGACACAAAAGATAGTGTTACGGGTAAACTAACATTACCAACATCAGGTGATAATGACGTAACAATTACATGGCAGTCTAGCCATCCATCAGTAGTTTCTACTGCAGGTGTGGTGACAAGGCCAGCAAATGATACAAGTGTTACTTTAACAGCAACATTAACCAAAGGTGAAGCAACAGATACTAAGAACTTTACAGTTAATGTCAAAGCAGTAGAAGTTACAACAACACCTCAAGAAGCAATTGACGCTTTAGCAATTACAGGTGATACACTTGAATTAGATGGTGCTATTTATACAACAACATCTGATGTTGTGTTACCTACAAGTTCTTTAGGTTTTACTGTAAACTGGGTATCTACATCAGAAGCTTTAACAGCATCAGGTGTGGTCACAAGACCTGCTTATGGTGAAGGTGATGAACGTGTTGTCTTAACAGCTTCTATTGGTGATGTTGAAAGAGACTTTATTATTGATGTTATTGCTATTCAAGATAAACCAGCTGAAGACATTTTAGATGATGCATATACAGCATTATTATTAACTTCTTTAGCAACAGCAGAAAGTTTAACACTTGCTACAGAAATCACTGTAGAGGGTGAAACTGTAGAAGAAACATACACAGTTACAGTAACTTGGGTTTCTGATTCAGTTCATATGAACAACAATGGTCAAGTAGATCGTCCAGTTGCTGGTTCAGAAGATGCAGTTGTTAATTTAACAGCTACATTATCATATGGCGGCGAAACTAGAGAAAAAGAATTCCAAGTTGTCGTTTATGCATACACTGAAGCATTTACAGTTGTATCAAACGTTGCAGAAGCACAAGCATTATACGCAGCAGCTGATTCAGAAGCGCAAGCTGATGGTGTTTATGTAAGAATCCAAGACTTATCATTAGTTATGAAAGTTTCAGACGGATTATTATTCACTGACAGTGAAGGCGATATCTTATTTGCTTTCGGTAGCCAATCAAATGCTTACCGTGATGCAGAAGTTGGTGTACTTTATGATGTTGTAGGTGCGCTTGATGTATACTTTGGTGCATTCCAAATTAGTGCAACTAAAAACTCACGTAAACCAACCGAATTATTAGTTCAAGAAGGCGATGCAATCGTTCCTGATTTTGGTGAAGAAATGTCAATCATGGACTTAGTGCCTGCTACACAACCTGCACCATACGGTTCATCAAATCTATTTGATTACACACCTGCACGTATTACTGCTAAAGTTATGGTTACAAGCCAAACTGACAACTATGGTGTTGTCTTAGTAGATACAAGTTATACAGGTGATGGTACAGACCTTAATATCGGTGGTGGATCTCCTTATGAAAATAGAGCAGTTATTGTTTACTACTCTTCAAATAAAGATGCATTCTTAGCACTTGATGGTCTAGAAGTTACAGTGGATGTCATTTTATATGCATTCCGTACAGATAGATTAGTTCACACAGTATTATTTGGTGGTACATTAGAAGATATTCAAGTAAATGTTACACCAGAAGAAGTTGTTGATCTTGTAGGCGCTGCATTACAAACTGACGTACCTCAAGTATTATCATTAGAAAAAGATTTTGAATTAAGAACAAGTTATTTAGGTGCAAGTATCCAATGGGCTAGTTCACATCCTGAACTTATCTCTGCTACAGGCGAAGTAACATTACCAGCAACTGGTAGTGCAGAAGTTACCTTAACAGCAACGATCACTATGGGTGATGCAACAAAAGTCGTTGAATTTGATATCACAGTCGGTCAATTAACTATTGCTGATGTATTAGCTGCAACACGTGGTGAAGTGCAAGTTACAGGTAAAGTTGTCGGATTTACTGCAAACAATACATTAGTATTACATGATGATACAGGTGCCATTGCATTATTCATCTCAGGTGATTTTAGAGATCAATTAATTGATGCAATTGGTGATGTTGTTACGATTACTGGTACAAGAACAGCATATAATGGACTACAACAAATTGGTTCAGTTACAGCAGTTGAAACATCAACTGATGCAATTGATACATTAACAGTTGATATTACTTCACTTAATTGGGATACAGAAACATTAATGCCACACCAAAATAAATTGGTATCTATTACTGGTGCTGAAGTTACAGCAGTAAGTACAGATTCAAATGGCAACATTTCTGCAACATTTAAAGTTGGAGAAAAAACAATTAATATGCGTTGGGATTCAAGAGTTGATATTACTGGTCAAAATGTATTAGCATTCATGGTTGTCGGTGATATCGTTGATATCGTTAATGCACCACTTGGTTGGAATAACAATCCACAACTTGGATATTATGTTGCTGATCAAATTGATTTAGCATTTGATACACATATGGTTACATTTATGGACGGTGAAACAACTTTAGGTACTTTAGAAGTTAGAGCTGGACAAGCTGTAGATGCATTCCCTCAAGCTAGCAAAGAAGGCTTTGCATTTGATGGTTGGTTCTCAGATGCAACATTTGATACAGCATGGTTAGAAGCAGACTTAGTTAATGATGATGTTACATTATATGCTAAATTCTCAGAATTAACTGGTTCATTAGTTGTTGAAACTTACGACTTTATTGGATTAGCAAATGCGACATCTTATGTCACTGTAGAAACATCTGAAGTAGTTAATGGCTTAACATTCACAAGAATGAATGCTAACATTAGTGCAAGTGGCGACTATAAAGGTATCGTTTTAGGTATTAGAACTGGTAATTCTTGGAACAGTCCATACTTACAAATTGATGAAAAAATAGAAGGCGCATTTAAAGTTGTATTTAACGTGACTAACTGGTCAGGTGACGCAGGATTTAACTTATCATTTGCAGATGGCATTTATATTCAAACATCAACTGACGGTGAAACATGGGTTAATAGTGCAAACTTTAAAGACACATGGAATACCGATACTTATGGTGTAAATAATATCGAGATGATGTTAGAAGGTGATGTATTTGTTAGATTGTTCGTTCAATCTGCAGGTACTCAAGAAGGTACTTTCCAATTAAGATTAATCGTCGGTTCAGTAGAAATTCATAAAATGGAAAACTTAGAAGCACCAGTTGATGTTACATTTGATCCAAATTACGGCGAAGAAACAGCAACTGTGATGACTATTGAAAGTGGCGAAACAGTTACACCTCCAGTTTTAGCTGAAAGAGTTGGATTTAATTTCTTAGGTTGGTTCCTAGCAGAAGCTGAAACAGCATTTGACTTTGAAACACCAATTACAGAAGATATGACTTTTGAAGCAAGATGGGAAGAACAAGTTGTTACATTACAAACAATTGCTGAAGTATTAGCAAGTGAAGATGGCGATTTAGTAAACTTCATCGGTACAATTACAGGATTCACACCGTATACATCATTTGGAAACTTTGATGCAGTATTTATGGAAGATGAAACAGGATCAATTTATATCCACAGATCATCATTACCAGAAACAATTGCAATCGGTGACAAGTATGAAGTTAATGGTGAGTTAGATATTTACAATGGA
The DNA here is from genome assembly GCA_041675665.1 of Acholeplasma sp. Classification (GTDB taxonomy): domain Bacteria; phylum Bacillota_I; class Bacilli_A; order Acholeplasmatales; family Acholeplasmataceae; genus Acholeplasma. Next base: position 4,387 of record JBAYTJ010000024.1, read on the forward strand.
TTAATCCAAATTGCACAAGCTGGTCAAGTTTATGAATTCATAAGCAGTGGTAATGCAGTAAGTGCACCAACTGTAGTAACTGATCTATCTACATTAGTAGTTGCTGATCAAGCATCTCAAATTAGCTTTAGCGCAGTTGTTAAGTCTGTTAACGCTAGTGGTCAAAGTTTAGTGGTTACAGTCGGTGAAGATGATATTACAATTCGTTCAATGTCAAACAGTGCAGAAGCACCAATTAACGCACACTTCTTAACAGCAGTGGTTGGTCAAACAGTTAATGTGACTGGCGTTCATGTTGGTTGGCATAATGGAGCACAATTAATTCCATCATTAGTCAGTCAATTTGAATTTGTTGAATTTACAGACTCAGAAAAATTAGCACAAGCAGAAGCAGATTTAGTTCTAGATTTTGATGGTAAAGAATTTAACATGGAATCAGATATCGTATTACCGCTTGAAGGTCTACACGGTGTTGAAGTTTCATGGGCAATGGATCCAGCTGGAGCGATTGCTGATGGTAAGTGGTTTGTTGTTACTGAAGATACATTAGTAACACTAACAGCAACATTAACATTAGGTACAGAGTTACCAGTTGATGTTGAACTACAAGTTACAGTGAAGTTTGTAGACACAAGTGAGCCTGTTGAAACAGTACTTTATGAAACAGGATTTGAATCATCAGAAGAATTCACTGCAGCAACTTCATATAATAATGATGTTGAAGCTCTAGTTGGTCCAGCAAATAATCAATGGGCAGTACGTTATGGAACTGTTTCTACTACTGCTGCAAAAATTGGCGCACAATCATTACAAATGAGATGGTATCAAGCATCTAGTGGTTCTCATACAACAGATCCAATTTACGCGTATACAGACTTTGCTACTACAAATGCAACAAAAGTTAGTTTCTTTGCAGCAAACAATGGTCAAGCAAGTAATGTAGAAGTTACAATCTCAATTGATGGTGGTGTAACTTGGATTGAAGCAGAAGTATTTACTTTAACCACTACAAGCACAGAGTTTACTTACATGGTACCTGAATTACATCAAAGCGAAGATGTTCAGTTTAAATTTACCATTGTAGTAACAGATCCAATACCAACAAGTGCTGATAGATTATATATTGATGGTGTTAAAATATTTGGATTTGCAGCATAATAGTAAATCAAAATTAGTAGGTATAGTAATAAATGATTAAACGAAAGACTTGGTTAATAGAGTCACTCTATAAACCAAGTCTTTTACTTTCACATGATTTACACAAAACATAACATATTAGCGTCTTAAAGATGTGATTATGTTATAATATTTACGTAATATACGAAGAAACGAGGTATTATTTATGCTGAAAAAAATATATAGTATTATGGCTGTACTATTAACTTCTACCGCACTTTTTGCATGTACACCCGAAGTTAAGAATGTACAGTTACCTGTACTAAATGGATTAAATCAAACAGAGATATCTACAAAGTTAGAGGATCTAGGTTTTGAGTTTGAATTTTTTGAAGAATTAAATTTTAATGTAGCACAAGGTACGTTCGTACGCTATGGCGATGATAAAGCACCAGGGCTAATGCTAAACCCTAGTGAAGTATCACTTATCATTTATTTATCGACACATGAAATGGTATTACCTGACTTAACGGGTATGACTGAAAGTGAAGTAACAAACGCACTTAAAGGTTTTCAAATTAATGTAACGTTTAGTTACAGAGAAACACATGATATTGAACCAGGATTATTCATAGAATATGCTGGAACATATGATGCAGGTAGTGTAGTTTATAAAAATACAAATGTACCAATAGTTATTTCAACCTATCCAGATAGCTACCAATCGCCTATATTTATATCTAAGTATGTTTCAGGATCAGGTAGTGATAAAGCACTTGAGATATATAACGGTTTAGACAATGAAGTAGACTTAAGTGGTTATACATTAGATTTTTACCTAAACGGTTCTCAAGAAGTGACACATACCTATGAATTTGAATCAAATACCACGCTTGCAGGTGGTGATACATTATTACTCGTACACTCAAATGCAAATGAAGCTTTGAAAGCAAAAGCAGATATATTAACAGACACATTGACATTTGATGGTAATGATTATATTGCTTTAAATGATTATCTTGGTGCACAAATTGATGAATTTGGTAACCAAGGTATGGAAATATTCTTCTTTAATAATCAAATTAGAGTTAGAAAATCAAATATTATAGAATCAAATACAGAATTTACTACAGATGAATGGGATATTTATCATAGAAACCATTATGAAATCTTAGATAACCATCCAACAGAGTTTCCAACTACTTTTACTTATCATGCAGAACATTTAGAACTAGATTTCTTTGATGATAAAAATGGTATGCTAGAAGTTACATTTATTAGTGCCAATGATGGTGATACTGCCAGATTTGTAGGTTTAGAGGAATCTGTTCGTTTTATGGGAATTAACTCACTAGAAGTTAGTGATCCAGATCCTGTGAGAAACGCCTTAGCACAAGCCGCTGGTGCATTTGTACGTCAGCGCCTACAAAATGCAACACAAATATATTTACATCATGATCCATACGGTGGTAACACTGAAACGTATGGTCGTTACCTAGCTTTTGTTTGGTATGATGGTATATTATTGAATTATGAAGTGGTCTTATATGGACACAGCCAAAATTTCTATAATGATCCAAATGAAACATTAATCTATGAAGGGGTTACTCTAAATGAGTGGTTTAGACGCGCTGAAAGTTATGCGCGTGCCAATCGTTTAGGCATATGGACGCTATCATAAATGAGATATATAAAAGCAATCCTATATACAGTACTCATGTCAATCTTATTTTTAACAGGGATTGTCGTCGTTGAAGGTATTGTTGGTGCAGGACAAATTGATGATTTAGTTGAAACTGCATTAAGTGAAGACAACTATCACTTTATGCTTAGTGGCAAGTATCAAAGTACAGAACCTATTATTGAGACGACATCATCAAATGATGACATCACCATAAGTATTCTTGGTTTTGAAACAATGTCTATTATTGATGATCAAGCAGTCTATTACTTAGAGTTTATTGTAGAGGCTACAAGCGGTCAGTTAGACACATTTTCTGATGTCTCATTTGAGTTAACAGATGCAGAGTTTCCTATTAAGTTTCTAAAGTTTTTAAATAGAGAACTTTACTTAGTCGTTAGTGATGCAAATGATACGAGATTAGATATTAATACGATGTTTCCTAATCAATCAACAACCTTAGATAAACTTGTTATTAAGTATGAAAAAGAAAGTGAAGAAGTGATATTAGAAACACCACTAAACATAACTTGGTCTGATTTAGTACTTGAGTCAAATATGCAAGCATACTTAGATGCTAATAATCAAGTCTATCCTTTAGATAATACCCAAGATATTCAATTATCAGTACCGGTGACATTAAATACAGGTCAAGCAGTTATCATAACAATTGTAGTTGAAGCAATACTTATTATTGCATTAACTGTCTATATTTATGTTATTCGACCAAAACGTAGACTTGGTAAAATTAAACCATCAACACACCTACAAAAAGACATCGAAAAGCTTAAAGAAACAAATACAGATTAACCAATTTTAAAGGGTGTTATACCGCGTGCTTTCAAGCATGTTTAATAACACCCTTTAATTATGTAAAAGTTACGGTTTATCTTTTAGTAAAGACATAAAAGTAAAAATAAATGTTAAAAAGGTTAAATCCTTTATTAAAAATAAAGGAACTGTGTTATACTAATATATTCTAGATAAGATAGGTAGTAATAATGGAATTTAAAATAATAGAAGCAATTAAAGCGCACAAAACAATTATCATACATAGGCATAAACAGCCAGACCTAGATGCTTATGGATCACAATTAGGTCTTAAAGCATTAATCAAAGAGAACTTTAAAGAAAAGTCGGTATATGTTGTAGGAGATGATCAATCTTATCCATTTGAACATGAGATGGACTTAATTGATGATTCCGTATACAAAGATGCACTCGTTTTTGTTTTAGATACTGCAGCAGACCATTTAATTGCTGATAAAAGGTTTAATTTAGGTGGCATGTTAATTAATATTGACCATCACCGCAATGACTCAAACATTAATCCAGATATTTTTTATCATAAACCAGAATTAATTTCTTGTAGCCAAATGATTGCTCAGATAGCTATTGAGGGTAACTTGAAGTTTAATGATATAGCAGCAACACATATTTATGCTGGTATTGTTGGTGATAGTGGTCGTTTTCAATTTATCACCAATAAGAATGCTAAACATACATTTGATATTGTTGCATATTTAATGAACTATGATATTGACATTCAAGCACTATATGATTTTCAACATTTAGAGTCATTAAGTAAACGTATCGCTAAAGATAAATTTAGAGATTTTAATTTAACGGAGTATAATGTTGCATATAGGTTTAATGATCTTGCAACAATTAAGTCATCTGGTTTATCATTTCAAGAGGTTTCACGTGGTACGGTGAATATGATGGCAGGTATTAAAGAGGTATTGATTTGGGCCAATTTTAGTGAAACTGAAAATGGTGAGATTATTGGTGAATTTAGAAGTAAGAATATTTCGATAGTTGATATTGCTAAACAGTTTGGTGGTGGTGGACATGCCAACGCATGTGGGGCAACACTTGAGAGTTGGGAAGCGGCTTTAGAAGTCATAAAATGTTTTAATGAAAGGATGAAGAATGAAAATGTTTAAAGATATATTAAAGAAAATTAAGAAGTATCAAAGAATTATTATATACGGTCATGTCAGACCAGACGGTGATTGTTATGGTGCTCAGTTTGGGCTTCAAAATATCATAAAGAATGCATTTCCAGAAAAAGATGTATTTGTTACAGGTGAAACATCAGATTTTGTTAGTTTTGTAGGTACACCTGATATTATTGTTGGTGAATCAACATTAGAAGATAGTTTTTATGAGGATAGTCTATCTATCGTTGTAGATACAGCAAATAAATTAAGAATTTCTAACCAAAAATATATGTTGGGTAAAGAAGTCATTAAAATTGATCATCATATTCCTGTGGATAGTTTTGGTGATATTGAATGGGTGGATACGAATTTTCCATCATGTGCACAAATGATTGCATACATGTCAACACAAGTTAAAGAATTTGAAATTACCAAACCTGGTGCTGTTGCAATGTACACAGGTATCTTAACGGATACTGGACGTTTTAAATACCGCGGTGTATCTGAGTTAACACATCAAATGGCAGGACTTTTACTATCTAAGGGTGCCGATGTTGTTGAAATTGATCAAGCAATGTCAAATGAAACATTAGATATGTTACGTTTTAAAGGCTTTGTTTATCAAAACTTTGTTACAACAGATAAAGGATTTATCTACTTAAAGATTACAGATGAGATTAGAAATAAATATAATTTAACATATGAAGAAGCAAGTTCAGTTGTTAATATGTTATCAGGTGTTGCAGGATACAAAGTTTGGGCAATCTTTATTGAAGATGGTGATCTTGTACGTATAAGGTTACGTTCAAGTGGACCAGATATTGATAAAGTAGCCAACCTGTTTAATGGTGGCGGACACGCTAAAGCAAGTGGTGCCGCATTAAATAGTTGGGATGAATTAGATCAATTCATTGAAGCAGTACACGCTGTATTATAGTTTAAAAGGGGGATTTATTTAAAATGAGATTATTTGTTGAAATGCCAGATGGCTTTAATATGATTGAATCATTTCTAACATGGGAACAATGGCTATATATGATTATCATACCAGCAGCTGTTATTATTACGGTGACATTTTTGATTGGCTTAGAACGTCAAAATGTCGGTAAGGCTGCAGGTATTTCAAGTCATGTATTGGTGGGACTATCCGCACTCATGGTGGCAGTGATGCAACGTTTAATATATTATCAAGAAATTATGAATGCGGTTGAATCACCACAGTCACAAAGAATTATTGCACAAGTTGTTGCAGGTATCGGGTTTATTGGTGCTGGTGTTATTATGAAGGACTCTAATAACATTATCCATGGTATTACAACGGCTTCAACCATTTGGTTTAGTGCACTCTTAGGTATTGTATTAGGCATGGGCTTTTTATATGAAGGTATCGCATTTGGTGTATTTGTTGCAGGATTTATCATTTTAAGAGATATTAGACGGGGTGTAAATCCGTTTGTACCTGTTATTGATGATATGAAACACGAACCCACACTTTTAAAGGATAGATCAAATCAAGAACAAAGGTGACGTATGCAATTTCAAACGATTGCTGCTATCGCAACCCCATTAGGTACCGCAGGTATATCAGTTATTCGCGTATCTGGGGCTCAGGCAATTGAAAAAATTAATCAAATATTTAAAGGAAAGAACTTAAATAAAGTTCCAAGTCATACCATTCATTATGGACACATCTTAAATACAGATGGGTCCATATTAGATGAAGTCATGGTATCTATTTTTATTGCGCCTAAATCTTTTACAAAAGAGAATGTTGTTGAAATATCGACACATGGTGGTATTTTGATTACTCAAAAAGTTCTAGAACGTATATTGGAAACTGGTATAGAACTTGCCCAACCTGGCGAGTTTTCTAAGCGTGCATTCTTAAACGGACGTATTGATTTGGTTCAGGCAGAAGCAATCATGGATTTAATTCACGCAACCAACGAAAATGCAATTAAAGTAGCCAATAAAGCTTTAAGTAAAAATACGTCTAGAATGATTGAAAACCTTAAAGCCAAAGTTTTAACGTTGATTGCACAAATTGAAGTCAACATTGATTATCCAGAATATGATGATGCAATCATTATGAGTAAAGAAATTATCTATCCTAGAATCGTTGAGTTGTTAGATGAAATCAACGATATCTTAAAATATTCTAAACGTACTCAGTACATTAGAGAGGGCGTTAAAACGGTTATTGTCGGGCGACCCAATGTTGGTAAGTCTAGCCTATTAAATGCGCTTTTAAACGAAGATAGAGCGATTGTATCAGATATTGAAGGTACTACAAGAGACACAATAGATGCATTTGTTAATTTAGAAGGTGTAACCTTACAATTAATAGATACAGCAGGTATTAGAGACACAGTAGACTTCATTGAAAAAATTGGTGTAGATCGTAGTAAAAAGGCTATTAATGAAGCAGAACTTGTTTTACTCGTATTAGATTTATCGCATAAATTAACAAGTGAAGATGAAACACTATTAGCATATACAAAACATAAAAATAGAATTATCATTGGTAATAAAAAAGATTTGCCTAAAAATTTAGAAGTTGAAACAAGTGTAGAGATATCAACACTTGAAAAGAAGGGTTTAAATGTATTAGAAGATGAAATACTTAAGGTATTAAAGTTAGATAATCTTGTAGATAAAGACTTTAATTACTTATCTAATGTCAGACATATACAAAAGTTAAAAGAGGCAAAAATATCTTTAGAAAGCGTTATAAACGCGATTTCATTGGATATGCCTGTGGATATTTATGCAGTGGATCTTACAACAGCGTGGAATCACTTAGGTGAAATTTTAGGTAACCATCAATATGGTGACTTATTAACGGAATTATTTTCTAAATTCTGTCTTGGAAAATAGTTAAAAAGACACATTATATATGATATAATGATTCAACCAAACAACTTATAGGGAGGCAAATTTAAAAATGAGCTATGTAGCACTTTACCGTACGTATAGACCAAAGTTTTTTAAAGATGTTTACGGACAAAAAGTCATTGTTCAAACCCTTCAAAACGCATTATTACATGAAAAGTTTGCGCATGCATACATTTTTTCTGGCCCTAGAGGTACTGGGAAGACGTCTGTTGCTAAAATTGTTGCTAAAGCACTTAATTGTTTAAAAGCACCAGTTAAAGAACCATGTGGCCAGTGTGATGTTTGTTTAGGTATTGATAAAGGTGATGTACCTGATATTATTGAAATCGATGCGGCATCCAACAATGGTGTTGATGAAATTAGAGATTTAAGAGATAAAGTAAAATATGCACCAAGTATCGGTAAGTATAAAGTATATATTATCGATGAGGTCCATATGCTCACGACTGCTGCATTTAATGCGCTCTTAAAAACGTTAGAAGAACCACCAAAATATGTCGTATTCATTCTGGCTACAACAGAACCGCATAAGGTACCTTCTACAATACTTTCGCGTTGTCAAAGATTTGATTTTAAAAACATTGAAGTTACTCAAATTGAAGAAAACTTAAAAACGATTATTGATAAAGAACATTTAAAGATAACAAGTGAAGCACTAACTGCCATCGCACGTACGGCTGAAGGTGGTATGCGTGATGCATTAAGTTTAC
>JBAYTJ010000025.1:0-12572 GCA_041675665.1 Acholeplasma sp.
TAGTAGATTTCACTTGGAAGTATGTTGTTAGAGTGATTACTACGATCATTGTTGAACTTTTAGTATTGTTTGCATTTATGTATACAAGTAAAAAGAGTTTTATGCTTGTGGGTTTAGTAAATTTCTTTACGCAATCAGCGCTGACAGCTGCTATGGTTGTGGCTTACTATTTTTGGGCAGCAGAAATCGGATTAATTGTCACACTAATTTTAGGAGAAATTATAGTATTTTCAATTGAGATGGTTATCTATGCGATCAAACTTGATGAAAAAACACGTAAGCGTGCGATACTATACGGTTTTATAGCAAATCTTGCGACACTTTTACTTGCAATTTTTACACTAGGATTTATATAAGTGTAAAATGTTTGTAAAGCCCTAGCATAACAATATTAAAGGTTACTTTGAGATGTTATAATCAAGATATAAAATAAGAATTGAGGGGCTTTATGAAAAAAGTAGCATTTGTATGTGTACATAATAGTTGTCGAAGTCAAATGGCAGAAGGTTTTGCAAAAGTCTATGGGCAAGGTGTTTTAGAAGTTTACTCTGCTGGTACTGAAAATTATCCTGAAGTCAAACCTTTAGCGGTACAAGTTATGGCAGAAGCTGGTGTTTCATTAGATGATCAATATCCCAAGTTACTTGATGATATTCCGGTACCTGATATCTTAATTACAATGGGATGTAATGCAACATGTCCTTGGGTACCAAATGAGCATCAAGAAGATTGGGGCTTAGATGATCCAAGTGGCCAAGGGATTGAAGCATTTAGAGTTACAAGGGAATTAATAAAACAAAAAGTTTTAGAATTAATTGAACGTGTTCAAACAAACACTTTATAATATGATTAATTATATAGATAAAGTAAAAACACAAAAATCATTAGTTTTTTGTGTTTTTCATGTTTTTTCAATATAAAAATGCTATATTAGTATAGTCAAAACAAAATTCAGAAAGAAAGAAGAAAAGTACATGAAAAAATTACGTCACACGGGTGTGGATTCGGCATCATCTACACCAACATTCTGGAATAAGGTCAAAACATTTTTACATACATCTTTAAATGCAATGACATTTGGTATATTTGGAACGATTGTTGCTGGTGCTATTGTCCAAACAATCGGTATTGTTACAGGTATTGATGTTTTAAGCTTACGTGTTGCACCTGTACTCACCTCACTTTTAGGGATGGGTATTGGTTTAAGCATTGGTTTATCATTGAAACTTGATGGTTTAAAATTGATTATGTTAGCTGTTGCCGGTGGTATTGCAACACTCGTTAAAATTGATTTTAGTATGCCAGGTTGGTTTGACCCTGTAAGAGTGTCAAACAACCCAATAACAGCCTATTTAGTTGTTGTAGGGGTTTATTTTGCGATGAAAGCTATCTTTAAAAAGAAAACATCGTATGATTTATTCTTTATTCCAATACTGGGGATACTGATTGCTGTTTTAATGACATACATTGTGTCATGGCCAATCGATCGCTTAATGGAAGCTATTTATGCAATGATTAGATTCTTTATGCAATTAGAGCCATATACAACATCAGCATTTGTAGCATTAATATTTGGTATCTTATTAACCTTACCATTTATTAGTAGTGCAGGGGTTGCAATTGCGGTATTTTCAGTACCATTTGGTATTGGTAATGCGATGGCAATACCAGATCCTGTGGCAATAGCTGCAATGTGTGCGGCTGCTATTGGTGGGAGTGCACAAATGGTTGGTTTTTCAATCCAAACACTGCGCAAGAATAATGTTGGTTCTATTTTTACAGTAGGATTAGCAAGTTCAATGTTCCAATTTAAAAACATCTTAAGAAAACCGATAGTGTGGGTACCAACATTAATTGCTAGCTTTGTTTTAGCGCCATTAAGTTATTTTATATTTAATGGTTATGATTGGTTTATTGCAATGGTTCCAGTAGGACATAGTTTTTCAGCAGTTTGGGCTGGTATGGGTACATCCGGTTTAGTAGGTATATTACAACCATTAACTATTGCTAACTTCTCGTTGAATGGATGGCTTTATGTCTTATCCATGGTACTATTCCCATTGGTCTTAGTATTTTGGTTAGATGTGCTGTTTATTAAACTGAATTGGTATACTGAAAACGATCTAATTTTAGATACAAAATTATAAAAATAATCCCTTAATTGGGATTCATTTTTATTTAGGCTAGTATTAAAAAAAATACGTGATAAAATACTTTTAGGAGATGATTTTATGAAAAGAGATTTGGCGTTATTAACCGACTTTTATGAACTTACTATGTCTAATGGATACTTTAAAGATAATCGACATAATCAAGTTGCAGTATTTGATGTTTTCTTCAGAAGTATTCCGGATGATGGCGGGTATGCCATTTTTGCTGGTTTAGAGTCTGTTATAGAATATATAGAAAATTTAAAGTTTGACAAGGATGCAATTGAATTTTTACGTAATAAAAAAACATTTGACGAAGGATTTTTAAAGTATTTAGAAAACTTTAAATTTACATCCGATGTGTATGCTATTAAAGAAGGTACACCAATCTTTCCAAATGAGCCTTTAATGATTGTTAAGGGTCCAATTATTGAATGTCAATTAATTGAAACATTTATCTTATTATCAATTAATCACCAATCCTTAATTGCAACCAAATCATCAAGAATTGTTAGAGAAGCAAAAGGTAGACCAGTATTTGAATTTGGTGCTAGGCGAGCACATTCATATGATGCTGCAAACCTAGGTGCTAGAAGCGCCTTTATTGGTGGTGTAACAGGTACATCGAACACGCTAGCAGATTATATGTATGGTGTACCAGCATCTGGTACAATGGCTCATTCATATGTTCAAAGTTTTGATACCGAATATGAAGCATTTAAGAGCTATGCTTTAAACTATCCAGACAGTTGTTTATTACTTGTGGATACATATGATACTTTAAATGAAGGTATTCCAAACGCTATTAAAGTGCATAACGATATATTAAAACCCATGGGTAAATATTTAAAAGGTGTTCGTATAGATTCAGGAGACTTAGCTTATCTATCTAAAAGGGTAAGAAAATTACTTGACGATGCAGGTTTAACAGATACTTTGATTACTGTATCAAATTCATTAGATGAGTTTTTAATTCGTGATTTAATCGTCCACCAAGAAGCTCAAATTGATGCTTTTGGTGTTGGTGAAAGATTAATTACTGCCAGAAGTGAAGCGGTATTTGGTGGTGTATTTAAACTAAGTGCAATAGAAGTTGATGGAAAACTCATTCCAAAAATTAAGATTTCAGAGAATGTTGCTAAGACAACAATTCCTGGATTTAAACAAGTTTACAGATTTTATGATGAAAATCATATGGCACTTGCTGATGTTATTACATTGCATGAAGAAGTTATTGATACAACAAAACCATATAGATTATTTGATCCAATGCATCCATGGAAAGAAAAAATTGTAGAAAATTTTACTGTAGAAAAATTGTTAGTGCCTATCTTTAAGAAGGGACAATTGGTTTATGAAAAACCATCCATCTTTGAAATTAGAGCACATAAAGTTTCAAGTTTTGAAAAACTATGGAAAGAAGTCATACGCTTAAAATTCCCGCATGAATATTATGTAGACTTATCTCAAGATTTATGGGATTTACGACAAGCATTAGTAGTCAAACACAAACATTAGAAAGAAGACTTTAAGCAAAATGGAACAGGGAATTTCTAAAAATACTGGACGTATGTTAAATGGGAAGCATATATGGCTATATATGCTCCTTTTGTCGTTACCTATCTTAATTAATAACTTGATTAAATCCTTTAATGGGATGATTGATATTTATTTTATAGCACGTATGGAAGGTGCACAACCAGAAACCATTGATTCTGCAATTGCTGCATTAAACATTCATGAATCTTTTAATAATTTGATTCTTGCAATTGGAGTTGGTTTATCGATTGCTGCAATGGCCATTGTTGCACAGTTTATTGGCGCTAAAAGGGAAGATAAAGCAAAATCTTATGCAGGTCAGCTACTAACTATTTCAGTTGTTGTAGGTGTGTTGTTAACGTTAATCATCTTAGGTTTTTCTTGGTTTTTCGTAGGTCTATTAGGTGCTCAGGCAGAAACGTATGATTTTGCAGTTAATTACTTTAATATTCGTAGTCTAGAACTGATAGGACTTATATTTTTCTTAGTGTATCAAGCTGTTCGACAAGCACAAGGGTCTACCATTACACCAACATTGCTCAATATTGGTGGTATGTTAATTAATATTCCGCTAACATGGTATTTTATTGAAGTTTTAAATATGGGTGTAGAGGGTGCTGCATGGTCAACTGTAATAGGCAATCTAATTTTTGTACCACTAATGGTACTGGATTTATTCTTTAGTCGTCGTTATATGCGGCTAAAACTACAATCATTTGTACCTAAGAAACGTACTTTAAAAGAAATTTGGCCATTTGCATATCCTGCAACGATTTCACACTCAGTTACTTTCTTTGGATTTTTAATTATTAATGCTTTTGTTTTAACACAGTTTGGTGATGTGATATCTGCATCATTTTCAACGGGTAATAAATTAAGTAATTTACTGATGAATCCAATTTATGCAATTACCACCATTGGTGCTGTATTTATTGGTGCAAATATTGGTAATAGGCAGCCTGAAAGGGCAATTCAAGCCTATAAGCAATCGGGTATGTTAACCTTTAGTTTGACAGTTATTGCTGTCGGTATTGCTATATTATTTAGGGAAGAATTTGTTATACTATTAGTGGGTAATAATAATCCTAGATTGATACGTGTATCGGTTGAATATACTTTATGGTTATTAATGACACAACCTGTGATGGCAATCTTCCAAAACTATATGGCTATATTTAATGGTAGCGGTCAATCCAAACTAGGTTTAAAAGCGCAGTCTTTTAGGTTATGGGGATTACGTATACCACTATTATTCTTATTATGGTGGATTTTCCCTCAAATGAATTATAGTGTGGTTTGGACTGCTATGAATATATCCAATATTATCGCACTGTTTCATGCACAGTATTTAAGAAAGAATATTCAACTTAACATTCGAGTTAATTTAGAAGATGATACAGAGGAGGCTTACACATGATTCATGTTGTATTGTGTCAACCTGAAATACCACAAAACACGGGTAATATTATGCGTACATGTGTTGGTGCTGGTATTCGTCTACATTTGATTGAACCCCTTGGTTTTAAAATAGATGATAAGAAATTAAGACGTAGTGCAGTAGATTATTATGATGCACTCAATTTTGAGATACATTCAGATTTTGATACATTTTTTAAAGATCATCAAGGCACATACTTTTATTTGACGAGATATGGCAAAAACACGCATAGCAAACCAAACTATAAGGCTATCAGTGGTGATATTTATCTAGTATTTGGTTCCGAATCTTATGGTATCGATAGAGCACTTTTACATAAAAATATAGACAATACGTTTAGAATACCTACAAACGATAAAATTAGAAGTCTAAATTTATCGAATGCTGTTGCTATTACAGTTTATGAAGTGTTAAGACAGCTTGATTATCCAGATTTGAGTGATACTGAACCAAACAGTTTAAAAGGTGCAAATTATCTTAAAAACTTTAAGGAGTAATGTATATGAAACTCACAGTAAAAAAGGAAAAGAGACTACAGACCATTGGTGAAGAGGTTGCAAATAGTACATCACATGGACTGATGACAATATTTGGTATTGTAACATTGATTTTGATGTTAACTAAATCAGTCGATCGCTGGCAAGTAGCAAGTTCAATCATCTTTGGTAGTGCAATGATTATTTTATATTTAAGCTCTACTTTGTACCATGCCTTAGCATTTACGGGTGCAAAATCAGTATTTAAACGTTTTGATCACATTGGTATATACATGCTCATAGGTGGGACATTTGCACCAATCTTCTTATTATTACCAAGTTTTAGAGTGCCGTTGTTTGGTATGGAGGGTTGGATGCCACTAGGTTTGTTTTTATGCATTGCGCAGTGGTTGTTAATTTTAACGGGTATGGTATTTAAATCTATCTGGGTTTATAAATTCCAAACAATGCATATTGTTATATTTCTATTACTCGGGTGGAGTGGTCTTTACTTTATGTTTGATCTATATCAATATAGCCCACCAGTCATGTGGTTTATATTATTGGGTGGTTTAAGTTATTCGATTGGAGTTATGTTTTATAAACAATCAAATAAACTATATTTTCATTTCATTTGGCATATTTTTGTAGGGTTAGGTACCGTTTTACAATTTGTTGCAATATATAATTATTTGTTCTAATAAAAACAAAAATTATGGTAATACTTGAATATTTGTTCATGTTGAGTTAAAATCTATTTAGATAGGAAGGTAATATTATGAAAATTTTATCCGTAAACGCAGGAAGTTCTAGTTTAAAGTTTCAATTACTACAAATGCCAGAAGAGCATGAAATTGCATCTGGACTTGTTGAAAGAATTGGTAATAAAAATGCAGAGTTCAAAATTAAGTTTAATGGTAAATCTGATACAAAAAGCGATTTAGTCGTTTTAGATCATTCAGTTGCTGTTGATTTAGTGATTAAAGGTTTATTAGAAAACAAAGTGATAGCATCGTTGGATGAAATCCAGGGTGTAGGACACCGTGTTGTTCAAGGTGGGGAGTTATTTAAATCATCTGTTGTAATTGATGATGATGTTGTTATAAAGATTGCATCTTTAAATGATTTGGCACCACTACATAATCCTGCAAATATTATAGGGATTAATGCTTTTAGAAAAGCAATTCCAAATGTGATTCATGTTGCTGTGTTTGATACAACATTCCATCAAACAATGCCAGAAGAAAGTTTCTTATATGGTACACCATATGAGTGGTATAAAAATCATGGTGTTAGAAAGTATGGTTTCCATGGTACATCACACCAGTATGTATCTGAATTAGCTAAAGCGCGTTTAGGTAAAGAAGACTCTAAAATTATTGTTGCACACATTGGAAATGGTGCATCAATAACAGCAATTAAAGATGGCAAGAGTATTGATACATCAATGGGTTTAACGCCACTTGAAGGCTTCCCGATGGGCACGCGTAGTGGTAATGTTGATCCAGCTATATTCCAGCTAATGCAACAAAAAGAAGGCTATTCTTTAGAAAAAACTTTAAATGAGTTAAATAAAAGAAGTGGTTACTTAGGTATTTCTGGCGTATCTCATGACTCTCGTGATATTATCGCTGCAGCTGAAAGTGGTAATAAACGTGCTGAGCTTGCATTAAACATTCAAGCTAAACGTATAGTAGACTATATTGCGTCATACTATGTATTACTTGGTGGTTTAGATGCTTTAGTATTTACAGCAGGTATTGGTGAAAATGCTAAAGAGGTTCGAAAAAACGTATGTGATCGTCTAGGTGTTTTAGGCATTTATATTGATGATGCTAAAAATAACTCTAGGGGTGACAAAGATATTACAGCAGATAATTCTAAAGTTAAAGTATGGGTTATTCCTACCAACGAAGAAGTCATGATTGCACGCGATGTTTTAAGATTACAAAATAGCAAATAGATTCTATATACATAAATAATAAAAGTCCTGAAACAATTTCAATGATTGATTTTCAGGGCTTTTCATTTTATTAAAACGTCTAAATTTATAAATTGTGTTGACTACTAAAAATTAAAATGATATAATCAAAATATAAGGTGAACATATGTTCATATTCTAAAATTTGAGTGTCTATGTATTTACCTCAAAAAGCTTAAAAGATTTAAAAATATTTTTTTTCACAATAAAAGTAAGCGTTTTCTAAAATTCAAAATAGATTTATATTAAATGAAAAAGAAGCGCAAAATCACAAAAGTCTACAGGAGGACATTATGCAAATAGTAATTGATATATTTAACTCAATCCTATTCGATGCTTCAATCTTAGCGCTTGTAACGATGGGAATCGTGTTAATATTTAGAACTTCGATTACAACAAACTTTGCCCAAGGGACAATTGCTACTTTCTCTGCTTATACAATCACTGCAATTGTTGATTTAGTATTTCGCGTGAATTTTCCAAATATGCCGTTGGCACTCATTTTGATTATTTCTATGTTGATTGGTATTGTTACAGCTTCATTATTGGGTTTATTGATTGATATTGTATTGATCAGACACTCACGTTTTACCAATCCGATTGCTAAGCAGATGATTACCATGGGTGTGATCATGTTATTAACTGGATTACAAACTGTAATATTTACACAGTTTAGTATGGAATCAAGAACACCTAGATTTTTCACAGATAGTCTAGGTACACATAAAATTATTTCATACATTGTTACAATTATAGTTATTGCAACGATATTTATCATGTTAAAGTTTACAAAATGGGGTATTGGTGTACGTGCAACTGCTTCAAATGAAAAGGTTGCAAATATGATGGGTGTTAACACCAAGCGTATTACAGCAACTTCATGGGCGATAGCAAGTGCTTTAGGTGCTTTAGCGGCATCATTATATGCACCAACAATATTCACGCTATCACCAAATATGATGGTTGGTATGCAAGTTAATGGCTTCTTAGCTGCTGTGTTAGGTGGATTCACTTCATTTGGTGGCCCAATTTTGGCAGCATTTTTAATGACTGCAGCACGTGTTATAGCAACCAAATTACTATTTGGTGTACCAATTATTATATTGGGTTCACAAATTGATGTTTGGGTACCAGCATTTGTTTATTTAGTTTTATTCATTGTTATTTTATTTAAACCGCTTGGCTTGTTTGGCAAGAAGATTGTAAAGAAGGTATAACATATGAAAGAAAATATGATGAAATTACAAAAAAGTTTAGCTAACTATATTAATCTTTCTAATTTACCAAAGATTTTATTATTTATGTTCTTAATGTTGGTCGTTCCTATTTTATTAGGATTTCCGGCATCTACATTAACCTTCCTCACGAAATTTATGGTGTTATCCATTGTTGGTCTTGGGTTTTCAATTTTATTAGGTTATACAGGACTTGCATCACTTGGTACAGCTGGATTTATTGCTATTGGTACATATACATTAGGTTATTTGAATAACCAGATGGACATGAGCCTCTTAGTGATCATACTCATCGGTATTGCAATTGCGCTTTTACTTGGTGCGATTGTTGGTGTCATCTCTCTTCGAATAGAGGGTATGTATTTAGCAATTATTACGTTAGGACTATCTGAGATTGTTATACAATTCTTAAGAAATGCCATTTCCATTACAAATGGCAATGGTGGCTTACAATTGCAAGGTTTTAGCCTATTTGGTATTAGTCATTCAACCGTAAATTTAATGTATGTGGAAGCATTCTATATATTTATTGTTATTGTTTTAGGTGTCTTTATGTTGTTATATTCAAATATTGTTACATCACAAACAGGTCGTGCAATGTTAGCTGTTAAAAACAATACATCAGCTGCTCAAGCAATGGGTATATCTATCTTAAAATATAGATTATTAGCATTTATTTTAGCAACCATTACAGCAGTTGTTGGTGGTATCTTATATGTTGCAATTGATGCATATACTGAACCGAACTTATGGACATTAGCAATCTCGTTAAACATTTTAGCAGCAATTATTCTCGGTGGTTCTAAATCGATGTGGGGTGTCTTAATTGGTATGTTTATTATCTTTGGTTTAAGAGACGTCGTTTTAGTACGTGTACCGTTCTTTGCTGAAAATGGTAATGCAATATTCTTCTTTACAGGTATTATAGTAATCTTAATTGTTATGTATTACCCACAAGGTTTAATTAAGTTACTAGAAAAATTAATGTACAATGTTAAAACGTCTATTAAGAAAAAAATACATAAAAAAGGAGTTTTAAATCATGATGTTGACAAAAAAGATTAATCAAATAAAACTCAACTATGTAATTCGTAGACAAAAAGCATTGGCACTTAAATTGGCGTATTATCAGATGGTAGAAAATGAAGTCAAAGTTCAAAAAGTAACAGACAAGATTGAACAAATCAAGGCCTCAATAAGTCATTTGGTGGAAGATCAAGATCATCAAAGTGACTTATCTATACAAGCGGATGTTATCTTAGATATTCAAGATTTAACGATGAAGTTTGGTGGTTTAACTGCTGTTGATAATTTATCGTTTTCAGTTAAAAAAGGTGAGATATTTGGTCTAATCGGCCCAAATGGGGCAGGTAAAACAACCATATTCAACTGTATTACACAGTTTTATAAAACACCATATGGTCGTACGTTGTTTGTGAATAATCAAAATAAACTTGTTAATCTAAATGATTTTGCAGTACATAATGTTATTAAAGAAGGTGTTGTTCGAACTTTTCAAAATATAGAGTTAATTTGGGAATTATCAATATTAGAAAACTTATTAATTGCAGGTCATACACTTTATACGTCAAATTTCTTTGATCACTTGTTTAGAACACCTAAATATCGTCGGGAAGAGAAAGTGATTCGTGCGAAAGCAATGCGTATTTTAAAAGAATTGTCTTTAGATAATTATACATATGGTTATCCAATTGGATTACCGTATGGCGTGTTAAAACTGGTTGAGCTTGCCCGTACACTAATGACTAATCCGAGTTTGATAATTTTGGATGAACCAGCGGCGGGTCTGAATGAACAAGAAACTGAAAAATTAGCTCAAACGATTAGAAAAATCCAAAAAGAGTTTGATACAACCATATTCTTAGTTGAACATGATATGGGCTTTGTGATGAATTTATGTGATACCGTCTGTGCAATTTCATTTGGTAAGAAGTTAGCAATCGGTGCACCTGAAGCCATTAAGAAAAATCCAAAAGTTCAAGAAGCATATTTAGGTGGTGAGTAATATGAACATTCTAGAAATTAAAGACCTAGTTATCGATTATGGTATCGTTCGAGCTGTAAAGGGTGTAAACATAAATGTTAAAAAAGGAACGATTGTTGCACTACTAGGTGCCAATGGTGCTGGTAAAACATCACTCATTCGTTCTATATCTGGTGCAACAAAAGTTAAATCAGGTGCAATATTATTTAATGGAGAAGATATTAAAAATATTGAACCTTATAAAATTGCTGGTATGGGTATTAAACAATCACCAGAAGGCCGCTTAATTCTAAATGGATTAACAGTCGAAGAAAATTTATTAGTTGGTGCATATACTGTGCATAAAAAACGTATACCAGAACTACTTAAAAGTGTTTATGCATACTTTCCGATATTAGAGGAAAGAAAAAAGCAACAAGCATCCACACTTTCTGGTGGTGAGCAACAAATGCTTTCAATTGGTAGAGCACTCATGGGTGAACCAGAAGTACTATTGCTAGATGAACCTTCATTAGGGCTTGCACCATTAATTGTTAGAAATATATTTGATATTATTCATAAAATTAGAGATGCAGGTAAAACAATATTAATTGTTGAGCAAAATGCATTCCAAACGCTTAAAATTGCAGACTACGCCTATATTTTAGAGCTTGGTAAAATTGTTACTGAGGGCAAGGGCGCGGATTTAGTGAAAGATGAATCATTAGTCAATGCATATTTAGGGTAACCATTAAACATAGTGAACAAAAAAAGCCAAAGGCTATAAAAAAAAGGAGAAGTAAATGAAAAAGATTTTAGGTTTGTTATTGCTTGTACTTTCAGCACTTGTACTTGTATCATGTACTGAAACTGAAGCACAAATCGCAAGATTAACTGTAACACCACCTACAAAAGTAGAGTATGAAGTAGGTGAATCATTTGATGCTGCTGGTATGGTTGTTAAAGCAATCTATACAGACGGAACAGATAAAACATTAGACGATACAGAATATACTGTAAGTGGTTTTAGTTCAGTATCTGCTGGTTTAGTGACAATAACTGTTACATATGAAGAAGTAACTCAAACATTTGGTATTGCTATCTTTGATCAAGAAGCACCTGAAACTGCACTTGCAATTAAAGTTTTAAGTGCACCAGATCAACAATTCTATAGCGTCACAGATGAATTTGATGCAACTGGTTTAGAAGTTGAAGTAACATATTCAAGTGGTAGAAAAGAAGTATTAGATGCAAGTGAATATGAATTATCAGGATTTAGACAAGGTATCATCGGTAAATATGATGTGGTTGTTAAGTTCGGTGAATTAGAAGCTTCATTCTATACAGAAGTTAGAACTAAAACTGTACAAGGTTTAACTACAAACTCAATTAAAGTTGGTAATACTGCAACGATTTCAGGACCATATGAATTTATTGGTAAACCGTTTGTTGCTGGTATGAAAGCGGCATTTGAAGTTGTTAATGAAGCTGGTGGTATTGACGGTAGAATGATTGAATACATTAATGAAGATGATGGATTTGATGCAAATGTTGGTATCACAAATACAGGTAAATTAATCAATGAACATCAAGTGTTTGCACTTGTTGGTCACTTTGGTACACCAACAGTATCAGCTACAATTCCTACAATTAGAGAAGTTGGTATTCCAATGATTTATGCTGCAACGGGTGTAAATAACTTATATACAGAAAGAAACCCGTTAGATCCAGTCATGCCTGTTCAACCAATTTATTTAACAGATGGAAGA
>JBAYTJ010000026.1:0-12374 GCA_041675665.1 Acholeplasma sp.
AATTTAATTCCTTCTCAGTAGAGGAATGTCATAGAATATTGAAAAATAGTTTATTTAATCGTGCCAAAGAATTGGATTTTTTATCAAATATTCCTGATTCTTTAAAATTGGCGACATTTAAAATATATAACAATCTTAACTATAATCAGAAGGGGAAATTTTTAGTTAAGTTAAATAAAAAAATGAAGGAGGATTTATAGAGTGTATTTTCCGTACTTAGTAGCAAGAGGGGAAGAAGTAAATGCGTTAATTGGCCTGAATATTTTAGGGCCACATTCAAAAGTTTTACCGATTTTACAAGCATATAGTGATGATGATGATACAAAATACTCATACACAGCATTAGTTAAAGCTTGCAAGCATTTGATTTTGAAACAGAATATGTTTATCTTGATAGTGGAAATAGGTGAATCTATCGATGATTTGGAAGCAATACCTGATTTTGATACATATTGCATTAGGGGATATAATAGAAATCAATTTGATTCGATAGTCTTTGATAGTGATTTGAGATATGCATTGTTACATGAATATCCTAGTACTGTTGTCTGTGATAATTCAAATATTGATTATCATATATTTATGCCTAATGTAATAATGTTTCACACGGTTTTGAAAATGTATCCGTTAGATAAAGTAGTTCCTATAGCAGATGCCTTTGTTAAGCATGAACCAAACCGTGATTACCCGCGAGAAGATGTTTTTAACACCGAGCTTCCAATGACATATGCTAATGAAGGTTATGTTGGGTTTGGTGATTTTACAGTCTTACCATACAACTCGTCCATTGGCGGTCAAGCTAATGCTAATGAAATAACACATGTTATCCACATAACAATATTTAAAGATGAACATAACATGTTTTATGTAGATCACTATCTAACCACTCCAACTGAAGAACCTGATAATATTAGAAGATCTATTAAGACAATTGAGAAAGTCATAATGAATATATCAAAGTATGAGACAACAACTGGAATTGCAAGACTAGGTTCTTTAAGTGGTTCAAGTACAAGTTTGGGGATGTATAAAAGATTAGGAATTATGCATCATATTGAATTGATGGCTTCAAAAATATAATTACACTCTTCTAAGTTATGATTGTTTGGGGCTGTAACGAAATAAATTAATATAGTCCTACAAATTTAAAAAGCACCCTGGCATTCCAGAGTGCTTTTTAAATTTGAGGTATATAACATATATGGAGGTTTAAGATACCCAATAACTTATTGGGAGGGCTACCCCATATTTTTTATGGGTTGATTTTACTGTTTAAAATAAAAGGAGCTGTCTTATAATTATAGTTAGTTGTAACGTAAATTATAAGGAGGCCCCATGCATGATAATATTATACAACTATTGTTCCTAGAATCAATCAAAAATAAAGTTGAACATCTAGACATTCATAGAAAAGATAGTAAATTGATTATTGATATTAGATTAAAGAAAGAACTAATGTAATGTTCAATATGTAAGAATCAAATGAAGTTTTATAGTTACCGTTTAAAACATATACATTATGGCATTAGTAGTTTTGAGGCTTACAATCTTCATTATCAGTCGAGAAGGTATAAATGTCCTACATGTAATAAATATCAATCAGGGCAGAGTCCGTTTGGTGATAGAAATAGAAATGTTTCTAAACTAACTAAGTATGCAATCTTGGAAGATTTAAAAAACAACCCAAAGAACTATTAGCGATGCCGCTAAACAGTACCATGTATCAAGTCAGACAGTTATTAGAATATTCGATTAAGCTGAAGATGCTCCACATCTAAAACTCGGAAGAACGATCTGTATGGATGAGGTATTCATTAGTAAGAAGCGAAAATCTCCTTATGCCTGTGTTATATGATTTTGATTCTAAAAAGATTATTGATGTCATACCAACCAGACATAAGAACTAATTAAATCAGTACTTCTTACGCATACATATCGATGAAAAAGACCGTGTAAACGTCTTTTTCATCGATATGTGGGAAAGTTATAAGGATGTAATACAACGTGCGTGCCCTAAAGCATTAATCGCTGTTGATTCTTTCCACATAATAACAAACCTCAATAGAGCAATGGAGCGGGTTAGAATTGATACCATGAATAAATTTAAGATAGAACGTAGTAAACTTACTAATAATGATATGTATTACTACATGTTAAAGAAGTTTCACTTCTTCTTTAAAATAGATTTAGACCGTCTAAGAGATTTAAAATCCGCTTACATAGCTAAACTAAATACTTACTGGGATAAACAAACCATTCTTCGTTATTTATTAGATATCGATGAAACCTTAGCACTATGTTTTAAGTTAAATGAAAATATCGATACTTTAATTTAACAGCCGAATATTACTCCTGTGATGAAACATTAGATGAATTGATTGATGAATTTAAATCAAACCCAACCAAAGAATTTAGAGATTTTGTAGAATGCTTCAAAACTGGAGAATAGAGATTAAAAATTCCTTTATAACTTCTAGAGGTAGACGTATCTCCAATGGACCTATTGAATCTACAAACTCTAAAATAAAGACAATTATTAAAGCCTCTAATGGGATTAGAGACTTTAGAGGGTTAAGAAACAAAATTATGTATTCTATTAACAAAGATACACCGCTTAAAAACTAAATTTATTAAAAGTGTATCGTTTTGGCTAAGTAAAAAGGAGGTACCCCCACAGCTGTTATAGGTGTGCTGTACCTCCATATTTTATATAGGCTTATATGGATTAGACCTCCACATTAGTTATAGGGCTTAAATTTGTAGGACTATATTAGTTTAATTCATTACAGCCCCTTTTTTTAATTTTCTTTTTATGAAACTATTCATTATTTAACATAAAATATATAATTCATTATATAATAAAGACGATTTCACCACGTATAAATAGAAGGGGGACATCTTATGAATGGTTTTGATGTAAGTATGATACCAATGATTTTCTTAGGCTTTCAAGCAATAATTGTTGGTCTATATGTTTTGGTAAATATTTTCTTAGGTAGGAAACGCGGCGTTACAAATACTGTTTGGTTTTTTGCTGGAGAGATTATTTTAGTATTTGTCTTGTTATGGGGCCTTGGGCTTGTACAGACAAATGATTGGGTAACAGAGGCGATGGTTCGTCAGTATATTAGTTTTATGCCAATGGGCAGTGGAGAATTAAACCAATATATGGATGAGATTGTAGCAAGTGGTATGTTACCAGTATTTTTAGCAATTGTTGATTTGAGTGTTAAAATGAGTATCTTCGTACTCTTTTATACCATTTTAAGAGCTATATTTAAATGGATTATCTTTGGGATACCTTGGTTAATATTTATTAAACCAATTGTCAAAGATAAAACTAAAAATAAAACTTTAGGTGGTTTAGTTGGTGTATTTAGAGGTGCTTTTGGCGGATTCTTTTTAATATTCCCTGTTTTAATTATTATTAATACAGTGGTCGGCGCAGGCGTTGAAATTGATGATCCTGAGTATCATGATTTAGCGGTTGCTATATCAGATGCTAATGAATACAATTTTGTGAAGTATATTAATGATGCAACGAAGGTTGAAGGTACTGGTTTAGCAGACTTCATGTTTGATTTAGCTTTCAGATCAAAAGTTAATGAGGAAGAAACCATTGTTTGGCGCTTAGAATTAAAATGGATTGCTGAAGCAGGTAAAGCTGCACTACCTTATATATTGGATGAAAGTGCAGAAGTTGAAATTACATTAGCTGAAATAACAAAATTTGAAGGTGTATTTGCATCATTTGCAAATTCACAATTAATTAATTCTAGTATTAAACCATTAATTAAGTTTTCTGTTTTAATTGCAGCCAAGGAAGAAGGCTTTGACTTTTTAACAGAAACTGAAATTAGTGCGCTCTTAACGCAAATCGATGGTATTGACATCGATGTATCAAATGACTTAAATGAAATTTATTTAGCGGTGACAGATTTATTAACGATTCAAGATTATACAACTTGGGAAGCTTCAATAAATGATTTAAGCATTATTGCTAATTTTGATAGTACTGAACAAGCATTATTTGTCGGTGCTTTAAACAAACTTGTATCCCTAGACCTATTAAAACTCGCAGATCCTGTACTAAATATTGGTATGTATGATCAATCGGTAGTTAATAATATCACATGGCTTGAAACCCATGAAGAACGTATTGCTTTACTTGATAGTGTGCGGACGAAGATTAATAACTATAATGGTCAATTTGTAGCAAGTACCTTAGGTGATCTTGTTGAGTTATTTGAAACAACATTTTATAGTTTCCCAGGTATTGACTTAGATAATGATGGTACCATAGATGTTACACTAGATGAATTTATCGGTAGCCTGGAAGATTTAAGTATTGTTTTAAATGCAGATCCAAACTACCATGCGTGGTTTAGTGATGTATTAGACGGTCTAGGTAGCCTATCAGCGATTGATGTTTTTATGGAACCACTGATGGGTATGGTCTACGGACAAGTTGCTGGTAGTGATGAACTATTTAGCCAAGCAGAACTTGATTTGTTAACAGATATCATAGAAACAAACTTTAGCGATCAAGCAGATCTTCAAAGAGAACTAACTTGGATGTCTGAAGTTTATCAAGCTATTGGTAACCTACATATTGGGTCAATGCTTAAGGTCGGAGATTCACCGGTTAAAATTATGGATACTTTATTAGTTGATAGTGAAGGTCAAACGCTATTTAAAGCAACCATTGATAAATTCTTAGAAGGTCAAACAATTAGTGCACTGACCAATCAAATGAGTGCAGCACTGATTCAAAGATTTGTTACAGAACCGGCAGCACTATCTGAACCACTAACCCGTGCTGCATTGATTGATGGCTTTGATTTTGCATCAGAAATTGATGTATTAGTTGATGTATTATTTGGTCTTTATGATGAGGGTATGTTACTTGAAACTGCAATGAGCAATGATGAGGAATCCAATATACTTGAAACGTTATTACCATCAATTATTAGTTTTGTTAGAGATGAAACACAAAAAACAAAATTATTATCATCAAATATTATTTATTCATTCTTGGACTATAACTTAACAGATATTCCAATGCTTGAAACACCAAGTGTTATTTATGAAACATCAGGTGTATATGAAGGTTGGATTAAGAAAACAGAGTTATCTAATCTTTTATCTGTGATTGATGGTTTATTAACTGAAATGGAAAACCACAATATGGGCATTGAAGACCTACTTGGTGGTATTAGTGATATGAATACCTTCTTCCCGGTCATCAAAGGTTATGCAGCTACATCTGATAACCGTGATACATTGCTAGCCTCTGACATTATATATAAGACAGTGGATGACTTAATACAAAGTATTGATTTGGTTGAAGTACCTGATACTGCAATGGTACAAGATGCGAACTCACCATATTACTTATGGACAGAGCGCACCGAACTAAAGCGCGTTTTAGAAGCATTAGTCATTATGGATCTAGATATACCTGATGGTGGTGCACCAATGGATTTAGACAGCATTACAGGTGAACAAATTAATGAAGTTATTTTAGTTGAGTCAGCTGTTATGACAAGACTCTTAACAACCTATATCAATGATGCCAACATCTTTGATATACCACTTGTGGCATATGAAACAAGTGAAGCACTGGACCTTAAACAATCTGAGCTTGAAGCTTTAGGTAGCCTTCTAGTGGATTTAGATTTAAACTTAGGTGATTTAATTGGCGCTGGTTCTAGTAATTTATTAGAAAGCTATGTTGTCAGTGATTTAACTGCTCTACAGTATGAATCATCTTTCCTGATTAAAGGTTTCATTACTTATGGTATAACATCAGGTATAGGTACGCCACATGCGCTTGCACTGGATGCTTTATATCCTGAAGTATTAAGTGAAACGGAAATTGGCGAGATATTTAATATCTTAAATGCACTAGATATCGTGCCATCAATGACTGTACAAGCATTAATGGATACATTAGATCCAAATACATTAACCTTTGGTCAAACTCTGACAGTAATTAATAGTGGTGACTCCATTGTTATACGTGGATTATTTAGTGAGAACTTACTGTCTACCCAGATTATTACCGATTTAAGTTTACAAGATGCTGTATATCATGATGATAATGGTACGCCAGTTTATGATTTGATTAGTTATGATGAGATGCAAAAGTTGGTTGCAGCATTATCAAACTTAAATGAACCAGAAGATAGTATTGTAAATTCTGTGGATACAATGGACACAGATCTATTAACGATTGCAAATATGATTGCTATGCATGATGAAGGTTCAAGCCTCATTCGTACATTAATGAGTGATACATTAATCACTTATGTCACACCGCAAAGAATAGCAAGCGCTGCATATGATACAAATGCACCAGGTGACTTAACACAATTAGAACTTACAAACTTCTTAAGTGCCATTGCAGTACTTGATGATACATATGATGATGGTGATCCAAATAATGACGAACCATTAACCAACTTAGTTACAACATTAACCGCAACTGTTGGTCAACTCACCATAGGTAAAATGAATGAAATGCATCAAGAAGCATCACTCATCATGCAAAAGTTCATGTCTGAAGGTATTGTTACAGCTGTGACATTAAATGATATTAGAACGGATGCATTTAGTGATGTGGCAATGGAAATGGTAGATTATGATGAAATTACTAATTTATTACTATCATTAAATGATATTGCATTAAATATGAATAGTGGTGATCAAGTACTTGCAGATGATGAGACCATTACAAATGTTGTAACAAACATTTCTACCAGTCTAGAAACGGGCCTCATACGTAATATTGCAACTCACGAATCAATTATTATTTACCGTAAGATAACAAATGCATTAGATGGTGCTTTATCAATTGATATGCCAAGTCTTGCGCTTCAAACACACGCTTATAGCGGTAATGATATTACACAAACTGAGTTAACAAACCTAACCTATGCACTTGAAGCATTTGGATTAACAAATCTGGATGCATCACTTGTTGATTCAGGTAATGCACAGTTAACAAATGTACAAGCAGCACTTCAAACGGATTCATATATTGTCGATAGATTAATATCTGAGGCTGTAACAAATGCTAACTTATCAACCATAGAGTCACATCAAGGTATGGAAGATCCATCCATAGATGTTCAAAAAGATGAGTTAGAAAACTTAGTGGATGCATTTATTGCATTTGGCATTAATGATATCAATAATGCTGCAACAACAGATATGTTAACGCTCTATACAAATGCACAAGCAATGTCGGAAACAGAATTTAATGGTTATATTGATTATACTGAACCGTATGATCCGTTAACTGAAGATTTAGGCTTAACGATTGTCAAGGACTTCCTAATTAGTAAGTTAGATGATCAAATTCCAAATCCAATGGACTTCCCAAATAATTATTCAGTATCGAATCGTCAAGAATTAAATCAGTTAATTTTCCCATAACAAACGTAACAAACCCAGTGAAAAAAAGTTTTGCTGGGTTTGTTCCAATTGTAATATAAATATTTAGTTTAAAAATGATGTATAATAGAAGATAGAAAGGTAGGGGAATTTTATGAAACCAAATTATGGATGGCTACTTAAATGGATACTTGCAGCAATTTTAATTGCAGTCGGGTTAACGATGTTTTTCCAAAAAGAGCTTGTGTTTTTAATTACCGGTATGGTAATTGTTGTATTCTCATTATTTAGAGTTGTACCTCTAGTTAAATCACTTAAGAAAGAAATTTTAAGAACAATCAATTTAATTGAAATCATTTTCGATTTCTTATTGGGTGCATTAATGATTTATGTCGGTTATGAAGCAATCAATTCTGGTAATGCGATAGACCCTTTATGGAGTGATGTATATAAGTACACATTAGCATTTGTCTTTATTGCACGTGGTATTGTATTCTTTTATTCAACAGTATTCTTAGAAGAAAAGACAGAGCAAGTGAAGTTTTGGTCACATATTGTCATATTTGGCATAGGTGCTGTCATTGTAGGTCTACAAGACTTTGATGAAAGTACGATTGCATGGTTATTATTAGTCATTTCAATGTTGGGTGGTATTTACTTAATCTATGATGGTTCAACGGGATATAGAAAGTATCGCGAATACAGTTTAGGTATTAATACACAAAAAGAAAAAGAAAAATCTAAGGATGTTGAAAAAGAATTACCAACAACCAATCAACCACAACCTGAAAAAGATGATGACAGACCATATATTAGTTAAGTCAATTTAATTGTGTGTAACCCGACTTTCGGGTTACACACTTTTATTTATGTAGGACATGTTTTGTGAAACCTATATCTTGAACTTCAAAACAATTGACAAATAGCCTAAAAGTGATAGAATGTTAATAAGTTTGAAGTTCAAGATAAATCAAACTTTAAGTAGAAAGGACCTCAAATAAAATTTTAAATTAAATGTGTCTAGACATGTTTAGGGTTTATTGCGTGTTAAAATAGACTAACAAAAAAATTGTAGTCCTAAAAATAAAGAAAATAGAGAGAAGTATATGAAATTAACTGATATTAAAAGCATAATAAAAGACTTTGAAACATCTACCCTCACAGTTTTAGAATTAGAAGCTGAAAATGTAAAACTTAAACTATCTAAAAATAAAGAAAATCAAATAGAAGCTAAAATTGAATCACCTGAATTGAAGGAAAGTACACAGCCACAATCTGCAGTACAATCACAAGCAGCACAAACGACACAGGTTGGTATAAATGATCAATCGATAAAATCACCACTTGTAGGCACTTTTTATGAAGCATCCTCACCAGAGGCGGAAGCCTTTGTAAAAGTGGGTGATACGGTCAAAAAAGGTCAAGTTGTATGTATTGTTGAGGCCATGAAGATCATGAATGAGATTACATCATCTGTTGATGGTAAAATAGCTAAAGTTAATTTTAAAAACGGTGATGTCGTAGGCTTTGATGATGTATTGTTTACGGTGGTGCAATCATAATGGCTCAAAACAAAGTATTGGTTGCCAATCGTGGTGAAATCGCTGTACGTATTATCCGTGCTTGTAAAGAATTAGGAATTCCGGTTGTTGCAGTTTATTCAATTGCAGATAAAACTTCACTTCATACAAAATTAGCTGATGAAGCTGTCTGTATTGGTCCTTCCAGATCAAAAGACAGCTATTTAAATATGCAAGCAGTACTTAGCGCTGCCATAGCAACAGGATGTAACGCAATTCATCCGGGTTATGGTTTTTTAGCAGAAAATGCAAAATTTATCGAAATGGTTGAAGCAACGGGTATTAAATTTATCGGCCCATCGTCTAACGTTGTTAGTAAGCTTGGTGATAAAGCAACCGCTCGCGCGATTGCTAAATCCGTCGGTGTACCAGTTGTTGAAGGTTCTGATGGTGTGGTTGAAAGTAAAGAAGTTGGTTTAAAAATAGCTAAACAAATTGGCTACCCTGTGATGATTAAAGCCAGTTCTGGTGGTGGTGGTCGCGGCATTAGTGTATGTCATAATGATGCAGAATTTAAGAAAGCATTTGATATGACATCTATGGAGGCAGAATCTGCTTTTGGTGATAAATCCGTATATGTAGAGAAGTTTGTTGAAAATCCAAGACATATTGAAATTCAAGTTATCGGAGATGCACATGGTAATGTTGTTCATTTATATGAAAGAGATTGTTCGATGCAACGACGAAATCAAAAGTTAATTGAAGAAGCACCTTCTTCTGTTTTAACAGATGAGTTAAGACGTAAGATGGGGCAATCTGCTGTCAAACTTGCTAAGCATGTAAATTATGAAAATGCAGGCACAATTGAATTTTTAGTAGATTCTAGGAAAAACTACTATTTTATTGAAATGAATACGCGTATTCAAGTTGAACATCCGGTTACTGAAATGATTACAGGTATTGACCTTGTTAAAGAACAAATTAAAATTGCTTATGGTAAGCCACTTAGTTTTAAACAAAGAGATGTTAAAATTAATGGGCATGCTATAGAGTGCAGAATCAATGCAGAAGATCCACTAAATAACTTCATGCCAGCACCAGGTCGTATTGGTAAGATATTATTGCCAGGTGGTTTTAATGTACGTTTTGATTCACATATCTATCCAGATTATGATGTACCGCCATTTTATGATTCTATGTTAGGTAAATTAATTGTACATGCACCAACTAGAAAAGAAGCGATGCGTAAAATGCGTATTGCATTAGAACAACTTGTTATAGAAGGTATTACAACAAATGTTGAGTATCATTATGCAATCTTGCATGCCACTGATTTTATTAAGGGCACATATGATACTGGATTTGTTGCTAAGTTTAATGGATTGATCCAAGGTGAATATAATGAATCATTTATTGGATGAACGAAAAAAGAGATTATCTAAATTTCATGAACTGATTAAAAAAAGACCCATTGAAACAACACCCGTAGATATTCCTGATGGTGTATTTACACAATGCGAACAGTGTAATTCTGCAATTTATAATAAGGATTTAGAAAATAATTATGATGTTTGCCCATATTGTAGTTATCATTTTAAAATTAATGCGGTTAAACGTTTAAAATACACGTTAGATGATAATACTTTTAAACCTTTATTTGAAAATATTACATCCAAAAACCCATTAGGCATGCCAGAATATGAAGAGAAGTTAGAAAAGGGTATGCGTATGTCTAAAATGAATGAAGCCTTTTTAGCTGGAACAGGAAATATTGATGGCCAAAGGTTAGCAATTGGTGTTTTAGACTCATTTTTCATGATGGGCTCTATGGGTTCTGTGGTCGGTGAACGTATTACACGATTAATTGAATATGCGGCAAAAAATGACTTACCGCTTGTGATATTTAGTGCATCAGGTGGTGCACGTATGCAAGAAGGTATTTTAAGTTTAATGCAGATGGCAAAAACATCTGGTGCATTAAACTTACTAGATCAAAAAGGTTTGGTTTATATTTCTGTTATGACAAATCCAACAACTGGTGGTGTTGCTGCATCGTTTGCAAGTTTAGGTGATATTAATATTGCAGAACGTTCCAGTTTGATAGGATTTGCAGGTGCAAGAGTTATTAAGCAAACGATTGGACAAGATTTACCACTAGGTTTCCAAACAGATGTATTTCAACTACAAAAAGGACAAGTTGATTTGGTCGTTTTAAGATCTCACATGAAGAAAACACTATCATATTTACTTAAGATACATTCAAAAGAGGTGCGTTCATGACAACAATGGATAAAGTATGGGAGCGCATAAAGTTAGCTCGTAGTCAGGATAGACCAACTGCAACCAAATTAATCAAGACTATGTTTCCTGACTTTTTAGAATTACATGGGGATCGTTTATATGGCGATGATGCTGCAATTATTGGTGGTGTTGCAACCTTTAATGACATACCTGTTACAATTATTGCAGAAGAAAAGGGTACAGATACCAATGATAAGTTAAAACATAACTTTGGTATGCCACATCCTGAAGGTTACCGTAAAGCACTACGCTTAATGAAGCAAGCTGAGAAGTTTAGTCGTCCAATCATCACAATTATTGATACGCCCGGTGCATATCCTGGTTTAGGCGCAGAAGAACGCGGTCAAGCAGGTGCGATTGCGCAAAATCTAAAAGACTTAATGGTGTTAAAAACACCAATTATTGTTGTTGTATTAGGTGAGGGTGGTTCTGGTGGAGCGCTTGCTATTGGTATTGGTGATCAAATATTAATGTTTGAAAATGCAATTTACTCTATTTTGTCACCTGAAGGCTTTGCATCTATATTATTTAAAGATGCTACCCGTGCTAAAGAGGCTGCACACTTAATGAAACTAACAGCAGATGATCTAAAGTCATTTGGTGTTATTGATGATATTATATTAGAAGGTAAAGGCTTAAATACAAATCCCGAAACAGGATTTAACAATCTTAAAAAATCAATGACGAAACACTTAAATAAATTGATGAAAACCCCATTAGATACATTACTAAAAAATAGATATAACAAGTTTAAGCAAATGGGAGAATATGAAGAAAGCGTGATAAATAATGAACAACTTACCGATTAAAGTTATGGGCACTGGTCGCTATGCACCAGATAAAGTTATGACAAATGATGATTTTAGTAAAATATTAGATACAAACGATGAATGGATCACAACAAGAACTGGTATAAAAAGACGTCATATTGCTGAAAATGAATCAGCAATTGATATGGCTTATAAAGCCGCATTAAAAGCAGTATCTGATAGAAGTTATGATAAAGAAAAAATAGATTTAATTGTTGTAGCAAGTATTACATCGCCGGTAAAGACACCATCAATTGCAAATTTAATCCAAGCTAAACTTGGGTTAAATCATAAAAATATAGTCGCATTTGATATTAATGCTGCATGTAGTGGATTTGTTTATGCA